>JAKMEV010000362.1:0-2681 GCA_022425785.1 Akkermansiaceae bacterium
GTCCATGAAAGAAGGCATCTTCGCGAGAGTTGCAGGCAGCTAGCAAGATCCCGCCCCATCCGCTGCCTTGACGGATGAGCCTGAAAAGTTGAGAGTTTCGCCCCTGATCATCGTATGAAACACCTCATGAACTTCCGTTCCATGCTCTTCGGAGCCCTTCTTATCTCTGGCACCGCCTTTGCCGAGCCCGCCGAGGGCTGGCTGAGCTGGCGTGGCCCCAATCAAAATGGCACCTCCAATGAAACTGGCCTTCCCGACAAGTGGGAACCCGGCGCAGAGAACCAGCTTTGGAAGTATGGCCTCAACGGCGCAGGCGCACCCGTCATTGCCAATGGCAAACTCTACGCCTTTGGATACGGACAGGAAGGCGACGACACGGCTGAAGGCGTGCAAGAAATTCTCCTCTGCCTCGACGCCAATACCGGCGAGAAGCTTTGGGAAAAACGCTACAGCGATTACATCTCCGACGTTGTCTACAACCGCTACGGAATCGGGTCACCCATCGTCGATGCCGAAACCGGTAACATTTACCTCCAGATGTCCAACGGTCGCTGTGTCGCCGTCACACCCGAGGGCAAGGACATTTGGGAAATCTCCCTGATGGAAGAACTCGCCCGCCTTACCTTCCCGAACGGCCGCACCGGCTCCGCCGCCATCGACGGTCCTCTCGTTATCTTTCACTGCGTCACCGCCAACTGGGGTACTACCGGGCCGGCTCGCGACCGTTTCTACGCTTTCGACAAACTCACCGGCGAGCTCGTCTGGTATTCCACTCCCGGCGTTCGCCCGGTGGATAGCTCCTTCTGCATGCCCGTCTTCGGACAACTCGGCGACCAGCGCGTCTTCTACGCCGGCACCGGTTGCGGCAACATCGTTTGTGTCAATGCCCGCACCGGCAAGCCCGTCTGGCGTTTCCAACTCTCACAAGGTGGCGTCAACTCACAGGTCCTCCTGTATAAAGACAAGCTTATCGCAATCCACGGTAAGGAAAACATCGACGCCACTTCCAAAGGGCGCCTCATTTGCATCAACATTCCCCAGGAATACCCTGCCGAGCAACTCGTCCTCGATAAGAACGTGGAAGTGTGGCGCAACGACGACCACATCGGATTCACCAGCTCGCCTACCCTTGTTAAAGATCGCGTTTACACCACCAACTTCACCGGCGAACTCATCTGCGTCGACGCCGACTCCGGCAAGACACTCTGGCAGGAAAAACTCGCTCCGGACCAAATCCATGCCTCACCAGTCTACGGTGACGGAAAAATCTACGCTCCGTGGTTCGAAGGCTCACTCGCCATCGTCAAGCCCACGGACGCGAAAGCCGAGATTCTTTCCAATGCTGAAATCAAAGCCGCCGATGGCAGTGGCGTAAAAGCACTCGCCGCACCCACTATCTGGGCCGGCAAGATCTACCTCTCCACCCGCGACGGCCTCTACTGCTTTGGCAACAAAGAGGGCAAGTATGTTGGAAGCAAAGACGACGACAAGGAAGCCGCTCTCGGCCCCGTCGCCCAACTTCAGATTGTTCCCGCCGAGTTCGCGATTGCCCCCGGCCAAAAGCAGGAATTCAAAGTCTACGGCCTCGATAAGAGCGGCCGCCGTGTCGAAATCATCACCGAAGACCTGAGCTGGGAAAAATTCATCCCGCCTACCGCCAAAGTAAAAGCCAAGGTCGATGCGACCCTCGATGCCAAGACCGGCACCATCACCGCAGGCAAGGACGCGGCACTTTCCGCCGGAGCTTTGAAAGTCACTCACAAGGGCATGTCCGCGACAACCCGCGGACGCGTTGAAGCGACCATCGGCTACACCGCCGACTTCGAAGACGTCGAACTTAAAATGGAATCTCCAGACGGCGTAAAAGTGAACTTCCCACCCCTCGCGTGGCTCGGTGCGCGCATCAAATGGTATGTCCTTGAAAAGGACGGCTCCAAGGTCATCGCCAACCGCCTCGATAATGTTCTCTTCCAGCGGACGATGAATTTCTTCGGTGGCGAGGACATGACCAACTACGTCATTGAAGCCACCGTCATGACCGACGGAAACCGACGTATTAAGTCGGAGGTCGGCCTCATCAACCAACGTTACAAGATCAGCCTCGTCGGAAACAAAAACGTCCTCGAGGTTTCCAGCAACTACGAACGCGTCCAACAAGCGGTCAAATTTCCGGTCAAAGCCAACCAATGGTATCACCTCAAGACCCACGTTAAAAACAATGGTGACGGCACTGGTGAAGTCCGCGCCAAGGCCTGGACCAAAGGCGAAGACGAACCCGCCGAATGGACCCTCAAGGTTCCCGTCAAAAAACTCCACCCGCACGGTGCTCCCGGAATCTACGCCTTCTCTCCACAGGCTCAAAAACGAGTCTACATCGACAACATCAAAATTTCCGCTGGTGAATAAGCCCAGCCACTCAACCTTAGCAAAATATACTTCATGAAAACCACCACCGGACTCCTCCTAACAGGGCTCGCCCTCTCAACCGCCGCCGCCGAAGACTGGCCCATGTGGGGCAAGGACGCCTCCCGCAATATGGTCGGGAACGCCAAGAACCTCCCCGTCGACATCCATCCCGGAGAACTTGATGACGACACCGAAGCCGCCATTCTCAAAGACGCCAAGAACATCAAGTGGGCCGCCAAGCTTGGCTCCCAGGCCTACGGCAATGCCGTCGTAGC
>JAKMEV010000364.1:0-9430 GCA_022425785.1 Akkermansiaceae bacterium
ATGAAAATATTGCGGAAGTAGTGCTGGCCGCCGCCGGGGACTTCGGCTTGCACGGCGATGAAACCGGCTTCGAGGTCTTCCAGTCCGTCGCCTTTCCAGGCATCCTTGCCGTTAATCTGGAGAGAGATTTTTGAACCGTTCACGGTGAGCTTGAATTTATTCCACTCGCGGTCTTTCAGGAGACCTTTGCTGGAGGCACCTTCGATGCCGCCGACGTCACCTTCTTTGCCTTTCAGGAGATTGGCCTGATAGCGCTTGGGCCAGGGACGTCCTTTGGGGACGGAGGTGTAGCGGAAGTAAACGCCGCTGTCCCATTTGTCCTCGCCGAGGGCCTTCCATTCGTATTCGAGAACGAAGTTTTGATATTTCTTCGCGGTTTGGACCAAGCCGTTGCCGCTTTTGATGAACATCTTGCCATCCTTCACTTCGGCTTCGCATTTGAGGATCGACCATCCTTTGAGGTCTTTTCCGTTGAAGAGGGAAACGCGTTTCTCCTCGGCGGAAGAAAATCCGGAAGTGAGGAGAGAGGCTGCGAGGACGAGTGGGAAGGCGAAAGCTTTTTTCATCATGGTCCGAGAGAATACGCGAATTGTAGGGCGATCTGACAAGGAATTAATGAGGACTTGTGCAAAATTAGGCAGGATGCGCGGAGTTTCTTCCTTTCATTGCCCCGGAGTCAGTGAAGAGTCCCTTCAATTCGATCATGAAAGCTAATCTCCTTTTCAAATCATCCCTCTTTTTTTTCGCCGCGGTGGCATTCTCCCATGCCAAAGAAAAGCCAGTCAAAGTTTTCATTCTTTCCGGGCAGTCCAACATGGTGGGTGCCGGGAAAATCGATGGGGGTGGCACGCGTTGGGGTGACGAGATGATCGACCCGGTCGTTTCGGTTTACGAGGGAACCTACGATCCCAAGGCTGATTACGACGCCTTGAAGCCGAGCAAGACCCTGAAGTTGGAGAGCTTTGGCGGAACCAAGCCCACGCCGTATCCGGGTGGCGGCGTGCAAGTGACGAGAGGCTTTGTGCAATTGAAGGAAACCGGGATGTATGAATTTCGTCCCGGTTACGGTGGATCGTCGAACTGCCTCATGGAGGTCGACGGAAAGGAAGTGCACCGGCAGCAAGCGGGCGGCGAGGCGGTGCGTTCCGAGGTCAAATTAGAAGGAGGAAAAAAGGTGCCTTTCAAGATTACCTATTTCACGGGCGATGCCAATGGCCTGGGCTGGACCGCTCGGCTGGATGTGCCGGGATCGCTGAAGACGCTGGTGAAGTTTGGTGGAAAGTATCCCTACTTAATGAATGACAAAGGTCAGTGGACGGCTCGTGATGATGTTTACTATCGAGGCGTGGTGACCGCGACCGGAAGTCGTTGGATGGGAGTGGCCGGAGGAAGAATCGGACCGGAGTTGGGATTTGGCCATTCCGTCGGTGAAGCCATTGATGAGCCGGTACTCGTTTTGAAAACCTCACAGGGCAATCGTTCCCTCGGATGGGATTTTCTCCCACCCGGAAGCAAGCAGTATGAATACGATGGGAAAATTTATGCGGGTTACCAAGAGTCGCCCTTGAGTTGGGACAAAGGCAGCAAGCCGGAGCCGATCAATTGGTATGCCGGAAAGCAATACGACGAATGTTTCAAAGCGGCCCACGAGGTGCTTGATAATTTTGACGCGCAATTTCCACACTGGAAGGGAAGAGGCTACGAGATCGCCGGCTTCGCCTGGTGGCAGGGTGACAAGGATCGCTACAATCTCGCGCACGCCGAAAAGTATGAGGAGAATCTTGTGCATCTCATCAAGACATTGCGCCGTGAATTCAAAGCGCCGAAGGCTAAGTTCATTGTCGCCACTCTTGGACAAACCGCGAAGGACAGCGCCGACGTTAACGAGAAGCTCATATTGGATGCCCAACTCGCCGTCGATGGAGCGGCTGGAAAATACCCCGACTTCAAGGGGAACGTTGGCACCGTCTTCACCCATCCGCTCAGCCAGGGCGGAGCTTCGAACAGCCACTACAATGGCAATGCCCAAACATACATGGATGTGGGCCTCGCGATGGGCGAGGCGATGGTGAGATTGCTTCAGGGAAAGTGAGCAATTCGCCCGACGACTTTTAGCGAGGGCAGGGGCCGATGGTTCCTCCCTCGACGAGTTCTGCCCTGGTGAGAGTTTGATGGAGGTCCGGCTTTCCGGCGGCGATATTTTTGATCCAGGCGATGGCACGACGGACGACCGGACGCGAATCCCAACGCACGTGGGCGATGGGGGGGGTGATCCAGGAGAAGGAGAGATCGGGGTCGGAGCAGATCAGTGAGATATCTCTTGGAGGGTGGATACCGCGTCGTGCGAGATGATTCATGACGGCATGGAAAATGACGGCTTCGTCGACGAGCAAGGCGGTAGGCGGCGTAAGGCGGAAGAGATCTTCGAGGACTTGGGCCAAGCCTTCCGGGGTGCCATCCCATTCGGGAAGATTATAGGGACCAAAGGGCAAGCCGTGTTGCGCCATCTCAGCGATGATTGCCCGTTCACGGGACCCAGATCCACGCGAGTGACGGCTCTCCCGCTGGATCAAAACGATCCGCTTGTGACCGAGGGAAATCAATTTTTGAATCACCTCACGTCCCAAGCGTTCGTGGTCGGGGCCGACTCCGGCGATGGGGAGCTGGCGTCGTCGGCCAAAAAATGCGAAGACTAGCAGGTCTTGCTTTAAAAACCATTCTAGGACATCCCGTGAAGCCGCGCAGACGATCCAGGCATCTGCCTGCGTTTCCTCAACCAAGCGCCGAATCCGTGAAACATTCATGTCCAGCTCGAGGAGAGTTTTTGGCGGATCGACGATCTTGTGGCCTGCATGTTCAATGCGATGTCTGAGATCGACCATGTAGTCATCGGACCGGCTCGCAGGTTCGTATTCGAAAATGGCAACGCGGATGGCGGACTGATCGTTTCCCTGTGGAATGATTTTTCGGGGCCGGCCTGCTCCCTGCCCTTGCAGTATTCCCTGTTTCTCCAGAATACGGAGGGCGGCCCAAACGGCTTTACTGTCGACTCCCAGCTCGGCGGTCAGGGTGGGGCTGCCGGGCATCGTCCCGCTCCAGCGTCCCCGGACAATTTCCGACCGCAAGTGCTCGGCGACCTGTTCGGAGGGGCTCTGAAGGATGAAGTCGGACATTCACCAAGGCTATCCGATTTTGGAGAGGAGGCAAGGGGAGAGACTAACGAGAGGGCTGGATGATTAAGTTGGGGACAAGCAGAACCGTTGGGTTGAAACAGCTTGGCCGTTAGCTTTTGGCGATTGTCTGCGGTCAGGCCGAATCCGGAAATCAGGGAGACGTCAGAAAAACGACCGCCGCCGATGTTGAGGAGGACGGGCTGGTTGCCTGCTTGGTTTCAACATCCTTTCGCGAGTCAAGGGTGGGAGTGAGCGGATACGAAATAAGCCTCCTCATCATACCTATCCGAAAGAGGACAGGGGCGCCTGCGGAATTGTTTCGAGATTTTCCAACGAATTCGGCAGTGTCCCGTCTCTGACATTCGTTTGTCGTCATTTCTTGATCGATGAGATCTAGGAACAACCCCCAAAAACCATAAACAAACAAAGAACATGAAACTCTTTACGAAATCAAAACTGTCCTTCTTCGCCGCCCTGGCCGGATTGACCCTGACGGCCAATGCGGCGACGATCGGCGTGAACGTCGGCCCAACTGGCGCAGCAAATGAAATCGGCTCCGGCGACTCTGCAGGCGTCGTTGCCCAGACTAACTGGAACAACCTGCTTGGTGGTAATGTCGCTGCTACTGCGGTCAACGACGGCAGCGGCGCGCTGCTCGCGACGACCGTCCAGGTGCAAACGCAGTGGAGCTACAACACGAATGCCGGTGGCAGCGGTGCTAATCAGACCTTGATGAACAGCGCCTTGGACAACGGTGGTGGTGAGATGGGTTTCGTTGTCACGGACATCCCCTACGCTCTCTACGACGTGATTATCTACCACGAGGGTCAGAGTAATGTGGGCCGCGGTGGCCCGTTCTTCATCCGGGACACGGACGGTGGCAATGCCATCATTGCAACGCAGAACTCCTACGACGTCACAAATTTCGACGGTACGTTTGTTGACGCGAGCACCGTCGGCGTCGGTGGCAGCGGCCTGGACGGTGCCGGTGACCCGGTCAACTCAAACTACGTCCGGTTCAACGGTTTGACCCTCGCGAACATCGGGGTTCGATCGGATGCTGCTAACCCGGCAGGTATCGCGACAGACCGTGCGGCAATCACCGGATTTCAGATTGTCGAAGCTTCTGCAATTCCAGAGCCCTCTTCGGCTATTCTGGCCTTGTTGGGCCTGATTGGTTTTGTGAGTCGACGGAGACGTTAATTTCATTCCGGGAGAATCATTCGATTCAAAATAAGCCTCGTTGGTCCTAAAGGATCGACGAGGTTTTTTTGTCAGGATAAGGTTTGTCACCCTCTCATCTCTCGCTGTATTCAATCGCTGGCTTCAAAAATTGTTTCCTGACAACTGTATGCGATTGGTTTTTTTTCCACTGCTCCTACTTTCCGGTCTCACGGCGTGCAAAGACGGGGAAGCTGATCCTCCAAAAGTCGAAGAGGCGGCAGCCGGGGTGGAGATTTCAATGGATCTGATCCATCACCAAACTTTTGTCAGCGATGATGAAGGCATTGAAGGAAGGCGTTTGGCGATCCAGCATTGCCAGCGGTGTCATCTGTTTGTCGAACCCGGAGCGCTCCCGAAATCAGTTTGGCGGGATTTTATTTTTCCACGGATGGGAGCGTTCATGGGGATGCATCACGCCGGAGTGAAACCGATCATTGACCTCGGAAGGCATCCTGCTGAAAAGCAAATGATCATCGATGCCGGAATTTATCCTCCGGCTGCGGAGATGACCCGGGAGGCCTGGAATGTTCTGGTGGCCTATTACCTGGAGCGGGCGCCCGAAAAGCTGGATGAGCCAGCCGGTAAGGTGACGATTGAAGCTCCTTCCCCACTCTTTCGAGAGGCGGAGTTTGGGTATAAGCAGGGAAATCCAAATACGACCCTGATTCATATTGATGAGGGGAGTCAGCGTCTTTTCGTGGGAGACATGGTGACGACCAAACTGTCCGTCTTAAATTCGGACTTAAGTCGTTCCCAGCATATTGAATTGGGGAGTCCGCCGGTGCATCTCCAGATCATGGATGATGATTTATGGCTGACGAATATTCGCTTCATCAACCCAAGTGATTTCCCGGGCGGTGAGTTGGTGGTTTTGGAGGAGAACGACGGATATTATGCGACCAGCGGGAAGAAGGTGCTCACCGGATTACAGAGACCAACCTTTGCTTCTTATGCTGATCTGAATCAGGACGGGCTGATCGATATTTTGGTCTCTGAAAGTGGAAATCAACTGGGTGCGTTCAGGTATTATCAGGCCGGCGAGAGTGGCTCGTATGAAAAGATCGAATTGATGAAGGAGCCCGGAAGCATGACGTCCCATGTTCACGATTTTAATAACGATGGCTTGCCTGATGTTGCCGTGGTGCATGGGCAGAACCGGGAAGGAGTGCACATTCACTACAACAGGGGCGAGGGGAATTTCACGAGCTCGTCCGCCTTGCCACTTCCTCCGCACTACGGAAGTTCCAACGTGGCCTTCTACGATTTTAATGGCGATGGTTTTCTCGATGTCCTGGCGACCAATGGTGACAATGGTGACTATCCGGCTGTTTTGAAGCCGCATCACGGAGTGCGGATCTATTTGAATGATGGGAAGAATGCTTTTGAAGAACATTACTTTTTTCCCCTGAATGGAGCCTTCAAGGCCTTGGCGGAAGATTTTGATTTGGATGGGGATCTGGATATTGCCGTGATCTCGATGTTTCCTGATTTTGAGGGGAGGCCTGAGGAGGGGTTTGTTTATCTGGAGAACAAGGGGGAGATGAAGTTTAATGCCAGCACCATCGACAGGGTGAAGGATGGGAGGTGGTTGTGTATGGATACCGGAGATCTGGATGGCGATGGCGACAAAGACATCGTCATTGGGTCTTTTATTCGCGGGCCCAGTGCAGTTTCCCCTTCCAGAATGAAGGCTTGGGAGAGCGGGGAGCTTCCGGGATTGGTCTTGTGGAATCAGACCAAGTGAAGAACATCCCGCAGACTCATTTTTTTTGGAGATTTTAACAAGAAAACGAAACGACGAACTCGATGGCAAATAAGGGGAATTCAACAACGAGCCACGGTGGACGGGGCCGAATCGTGGCGCTCTTGATTGCGCTTGGGTTGGGCGTTTACGGAGTCAGCCAGTGGAACCAATCGGAGAGTTCGAGTCGGAAAAGCAATGATCAGGGTGACGGTGGATTGCCGGAAATTCCCACAGTAGATATCCCGGACGCCCGGATTCCAGTTAAGGAAGGGGCATCGTGGAAGGAGATTGATGACCCGTCCAAGGACGGTTGGGACACCGAGGTGTTTACCGGGGAGGCGATGAAGCAGTTGAAGGAGTTGGGCGGACTGCTGACGTCTTCCGATGAACTCGATGAGGCTTCCGTGGGAGAATTGATTGCCCCGGGCTTTGAATGCGGGGCTTTGCGGCCCGACAATTTGGCCACGGTTCTCGACGATCAGCACTTGAGAGTGGATCGCTTATCATCGGAACCCGAAGGAGGGACATTTCAGGGAGCGGGAGGTCTTGTCGAAGCCATGCGCGCACTTACTGGACCTTTTGCGAAGGCAGATGATCTGAGTTTTGAAGTCAAAGTGTTTCGGGTTTCGGTGATGCCGGAAGGAGTTTCGACGCGACAGTATTTTTCCTTCTCCGGCCGGACTGACACGGGGTCGATGGAGCAGCATGCGACCTGGGATGTTGTTTGGACGCGGGGGGCAGCCGGTGAGCCTCCCCGAATGCGTTCACTTCGTGTGGTGGAATTTGAAGAGACCTCGTCACGCCAGGCCAATGGTACGCTCTTTTCTGATTGCACGGAATCGGCCCTGGGAGGGAATAGCGGATATGCGGAGCAGTTTCTACTGGGAATGAATCATTGGTTCCAACGGACCCAAGATCGTAGCCCGCTGGAATTGTTTGGTAATCCCGGACTGGCGGTGGGTGATGTCAATGGTGATGGGCTTGACGATTTGTATGTCTGCCAGGAGTCAGGCTTGCCCAATCGCCTGTTTGTCCAAAACGCTGACGGAACTGCGACCGAGCAATCGTCGTCGTGGGGTGTTGACTGGTTGCAGTCGTCCCGCAGCGCGCTCCTGGTGGATCTCGATAACGATGCCGATCAGGATTTGGTGGTGGCGATTCACGGAGGAGTCGTAGTGGCTGAGAATGATGGGGCGGGACGTTTTCATCTGAAGGAGGTTCTCACCTCGACTGTCGACACGATGTCTCTGAGTGCGGTGGATTACGATTTGGATGGGCGACTTGATCTGTTTGTTTGTGGTTACAATCAAAGCAGGGTGGCCGGGAGTGAAAGTAGTGGTTTGGGTGGCTCCAGTGCGGGCTTCGTCGTGCATGACGCGAACAATGGCGGGAACAACAGTTTGTTTCGCAATGAGATCTCCGAGGATGGATGGAAGTTCGTCGACGTGACTGCCGCAACTGGATTGGGTGAGAGTAATAGTCGCTGGAGTCTGGCGGCGGCATGGGACGATTTCGACAATGATGGTGATCAGGATCTCTACGTTGCCAATGATTATGGGCGGGACTATTTCTATCGCAATGACCTGGGATCGGAGCGGAAGTTTGTCGATATTTCGGAGGATGCCCGGGTTGAAGATAGTGCCACCGGAATGTCGGTGACCTGGGGAGACTACGATCGCGATGGTTGGATGGATGCGTTGGTCAGTAACATGTGGTCATCGGCTGGAAATCGGATCGCGTTTCAGAGCAAATTTCTGAAGGAATCCACGGCGGAACATCGCAGCCGGATCCAGCGATTGGCACGGGGAAATACCTTATTGAAGAATCAAGGCAATGGGGCGTTTTTAGATCAAAGTGATTTGGCCGGAATTGAAATGGGTCGCTGGGCCTGGGGGTCTCAATTTGTGGATTTCAATAACGATGGCTGGGAGGATCTGGTGGTTTCGAATGGTTACATCACGACGGATGATACGGGAGACTTGTGAAGTTTCTGGTGGCGACAGGTCGTGTCGCAAGGAAGAGCCGATGATCGGTCTGCAACCGGCAGTCAACTTGGGCGTGCAGGGCGTGAGTTGGGACGGATGATTGTGGAGGGCCGTTCTTTTAGTGGAAATGAGCGGAATTGTGTCTTTCTAAATACGGGGGAGGCTGCGGCGGCGAATGGGCGGTTTGCGAATGTTTCCGCAGTGAGTGGACTGGATTTCCCGGACGATGCCAGGGCCGTGGCTCTGGTCGATTGGGACCACGATGGCGACGAAGACCTGTGGATTTCAAATCGTAATGCTCCGCGTCTTCGTCTCATGCGAAACGACAGCCCGAGAACAAATCACTTTCTGTCATTGCGCCTGGAGGGAGACGGGAAAACCACCAACCGTGATGCCATTGGAGCACGAGTTGAAGTAATCATTGCGAATACGGCGGCGGACCAGCCGAAATCAATCAAGACCCTCCGGGCGGGAGAAGGATTTCTCACGCAGTCCAGCAAGTGGCTTTCCTTCGGACTGGGCGGGGCCGAGGTGATCGAGAAGGTGATTGTCCGGTGGCCGGGCGGAAAGCTCGAGGAGTTTTCCGGGCTCGAGGTAGATCACCGTTATCACTTGGCTCAAGGGACAGGAAGACCGCGAGTGGTCCCGACTGAAGATCGTAAGATGAAACTCATCCCGTCGATTCAGGAAAAAATGCCCTCCTCTCAGGTCGCGAGAATTCCATTGGTGGAATTGTTGCCGGCCCCAAAAACTCTCTTCACCGACTTCGAAGGCAAAGAGTATGAGTTGGAGTCAGAGGATGGACGTTTGTTGCTGGTGAACTTGTGGGCCAGTTGGTGTGCGCCTTGTCTTTCTGAACTGAGCGAATTTGCCCAGCGCCATGGTGAGTTGCAGAAGAAGGGTATCGATGTTCTGGCGCTCTCGGTAGATAGTCTCGGCCAGGATCCTTCAACCAGGACCAACGCAAAGCTTCTGACGGACAGCAGGAAGTTTCCATTTGAAATTGGTGAAGCGACGGAAGCTTTGGTGGCGTCGTTTCAATCTCTCCACAACACCCACATCTCCTTGCATGAGAAGCTGCCGTTGCCATCGAGCTTCCTCATCGACCGAAAAGGTCGGTTGTCGGTGATCTACAAAGGGGGAGTTTCAGTCGATACCTTGATTAAGGATGCCGATCACAGTGAGAGAGATCGCTCGGAGCGGATCGCGCAAGCGGCACCTATTCCCGGACAACTTGTGAGTCACTCGAAAGTGGAGCGGGCCGCCGTCAAATCGGCCGTCGAGCTTCAGGTGGAGTATGGGTT
>JAKMEV010000328.1:0-3798 GCA_022425785.1 Akkermansiaceae bacterium
GGTTGGCTTTTTAAACATTTTCGAAAACTCTACGGGGCAAAGAACACCACAGTCCTGATGGATTGGAACAATTGTCCAGCGGAGACTTATTATCGCCCCAATCTTCTTAATCCTCCGCCTCTCGATACTCCCGAACCGGAGAATGCCGGCGATGCGGTGGCGACAGGTCACTACTATATTACCGACCCATCGACTGCCTACGCTCCCGAGTTGCTGGCTCCGAAGCCTGGTGAGGCGATTCTCGATGCCTGTGCCGCGCCGGGCGGGAAGTCGATTCATTTGGCCGGCCTCATGGAAAATCAAGGAGAGTTGGTGTGTTCGGATTCGAATGAAAAACGCCTTCCTCGACTGCGGGAGAATCTTGAGCGTTGTGGCGTGGGAATTGCCGAAGTGGTGCAGCATGATTGGACCAATCCCGCTCCGAAAGAATGGCACGGTCGCTTTGATGGGATTCTCCTCGATGTGCCTTGTTCAAATACCGGGGTGTTGCGTCGGAGGGTGGATGTGCGATGGCGACTTCAGCCAGGGGATATCGTCGATCTTGTCGGGATTCAGAATGAGATCTTTGAGCAAGTGCTTCCCTGTTTGAAGCCGGGAGGGCGGATTGTCTACTCAACCTGCTCGATCGATCCCCAAGAAAATCTGGAATTAGTGACAAAGTTCTCCAATGCTCATCCGGAGCTGGAATTGGGCGATCATGAGCAGTTACTGCCCTTCCGGGATGAATGCGACGGGGCCTTTGCCGCCCTGCTCCTTGACCAGCGGGGAAGTTAAGGTAAGCTAACTTTCACCAAGCTAAATCACATGAAAGCGATCTTCCTCTCTCTTCCGATAGCTCTTCTGCTGTCTTCGTGTTCAGAATTTGTCTCAACAGGAATGAGTCCCTCAACAGGAACGAGTCTCTCAACAGGATATCTCGCAGCCTTCCGCTATGCCGCACCCGTTCGTGAAGGCCTGCCGCATGAGCAGGGCTTTTGGGATGCCGAGGGGATCAGCGGTCCATCGTCAATCCGTATTCGGCGATCGGAACAAAAGGCCTATTTTTACAAAGGAACACACATCGTGGGGATGAGCCCGGTGGCCACCGGAAAGACAACTCATACGACTCCGGGCGGGACGTTCAAAATCAGCCAGAAGAACAAAGATCATAAGTCCTCGCTCTACGGAGTGATTCGAGACAATGCCACGGGAGAAGTCGTGAATGACGACGCGGATACGCGGAAGCACAAGGTGGGTCCAGGGCAGACTTTCGAAAATGCTCCCATGCCGTATTTCATGCGATTTAATGGAGGGATCGGAATGCATGTGGGTCATCTTCCCGGATATGCGGCGTCCCATGGTTGTGTGCGGATGCCCAAGCCGATGGCGATTAAGTTTTTTGAAAACGTTGAAGTTGGAACCCCTGTCATCGTAGAGTAGAAATGCAGGCTTCTCTCGTATTGATGATTCACGGACCGGACCGTCCTGGTTTGGTAGGTGCCCTGGCTGATGTGATTTCAAGTCACAGCGGAAGTTGGATGGAAAGCCGGATGGCGAATCTCTCAGGGCAATTCGCGGGGATTCTTCGCGTGGAGTGCCCGGCCTCTGCGAAAGACTCATTGGTGGGTGACCTTGAAAAGCTCGCCGAGCAGGAAATCCATGTGCAAGTTGCGGGAGACCCGGTCAGGGATGAATCAAGTGGAGAGTCCGTCGTGGTCACCATCACGGGGCACGATGAGCCCGGGATTGTTAAGACAATCGCGTCGGTTCTGGCGGCGGAAAGTGTCAACGTTGAGGAGTTGGAAACCTCTCTCGAATCCGCTCCGATGTCCGGGCATTCGATTTTCTGCACCAAGGGTGAAGTCAGACTGCCCGAAGGTTTGGAGATTACTGACCTGATTAATGCTTTGGAAGAGGTTGGATCGGATCTTACAGTGGATGTGAATTAACGACCCCCCGATTTCGTGCGAATTGATATTTTGACCCTGTTTCCCGAGATCGCTTTGGCTCCTCTCAGTGAGAGCATGATGCAGCGGGCGCAGAATGCTGAAATTGTTCAAATTCACGCACACAACTTTCGCGACTGGGCGACAGATAAACATCGACGCACCGATGACTATCTTTGTGGTGGAGGTCAGGGGATGTTGCTCAAGCCCGAGCCAATTTTCGCAGCTATCGAAGAACTTCGCTCGGATGATTCCCAGGTCATCTTGCTGACGCCGCAGGGGAAGGTTTTCAAGCAGGCGATTGCGCGTGATCTTTCAGAAGCCACGCACCTCATTTTTATCTGCGGACACTACGAAGGAGTAGATCATCGTGTGATCGAAGAGTTGGTGGATCTGGAACTTTCGATTGGTGATTATATTTTGACGAATGGTGCGATAGCGGCGGCGGTTGTGACGGATGCCATCGTGCGCCTTCTTCCCGGAGCCCTCGGTGATGCACGCTCGCCGGTGGATGAATCATTTTCAGATCCAAATCTTCTCGAAGCTCCGGCTTATACCAAGCCGATTGAATTTCGTGGGCTTAAAGTCCCCGACATTTTCCTGTCCGGTCATCACGCCAAGATCGAGGAATGGAAAAAGGAGCAGGCGATTAAGCGCACGCGCGAAAATCGCCCTGACCTATGTGAGTAATTACTGCTTGGGGAGAACCCAGATATTTTGGAAAAAGACCGGGTTGCCGTGGTTTTGAAGATAAACCGGGCTGCCTTCATCTTTGAGGGGATGTTTGATCGGAGCAGCCGTGGTGAAGTCCTTGTTCAGCTCGACATTTTCATGAACGACCACGCCATTGAGACGCACCGTGATGCGGGGCCAGGCGGTGCGTTTTCCGGAGGCGTCGAATTTCGCTGATGTGAAATCGACATCATATGTCTGCCAACGCAGGGGAGGAAGGCACATGTTGAGGCGGGATTGATCCACCGAATAGATTCCTCCGCATTCGTTCATCTTTCCTTCGAGTCCGAATGAATCGAGAATCTGGGTTTCCCACCGTCCGCTGAAATAGACTCCGCTATTGCCGCGCCCCTGACCGCGTTCGAATGGACGATAAGGAGTGCGGAATTCGAGATGGAGTTGGTAGTCCTTGAAGGTGGGGATACTGGTGCAGCCGGTGGCCATGAGGAGGCCGTTCTCCATTTTTCCTTTCTTCCAATGTTCGGCGGTCGAGCCGTCGAAGAGTATTACGGCATTCTTGGGAGCTTTGGCACCAAGGGTCGAGCTGGCTCGTTCGATGCGAGGGAGCGTGAGTGAATTCTTGCCTTCGCGTTGAATGGTGATTTTGCCTTTGGCGATTTGGGCGGATAGTCCCTTTTGGGCTGCAAAGGTGACCGTGCCATCCTTCAGCGCTCCATTGAGTTTGATGCGGGATTTTCCGCGTTCCCAGCCGAGTCCGGGGAGTCCGTTTTCGAGAATGTAGGCGTCGAACTTCCCATCTCCCAGAGCGACGACTTGCACGCCGAGTTGGCCACCCGGTGAGCCTTTGCCATACTCGCCTTGGATCGAGAAATCGGGGTCTTCTTTGGTGGCCTTAGCGGGATCGGTCCAAAATGGTTTTCGGGATTTTTCGGCGTGAGCCAGTGTCAGGGTGAAGGTCAGGGCGGCGAGTGCGAGTTTCATGATGATCTGATACGGATGGGAGTGACGACTTATTTCTTTAGATTGAGCGGTTGCGAAGTGCCGAGGTATGTGAAGAGGTCCCGCAGTTGTTGTTCGGGGAGATCTGAAAGGAGACCGGCGGGCATGAGCGAAGTGTTGGAGGTCTTTTGAGAGATGATCTGGCTGCGCTCGATCAGATGATCCTTTCCTCCCAGTGGAC
>JAKMEV010000329.1:0-11240 GCA_022425785.1 Akkermansiaceae bacterium
ACCGGCACCTGTGCCTTGAGCCGATCCTTGTCCCCATGAAGTGTAATCAGAAACTGTCGGTCTGGGACTGGGGACTGCCGAGCCGTCGAAGTAGTTGGCCCGGTGAAGGAAGATCACTTGGTCGCCTGAGTTCCCGCCAAAGCCAAAGCCATCGTGAACATCGTTGGGGACCGCACCCGGGCCGACATCGGTAAACGAGCCGTTGAATGACAGTCCGGAGATCGTCGCTCCGGCGGGCACGCCACTGGAGGCGAGACGCGCGGTAGAGTTTGCTCCGGCGTCGAATGTCCATTCCGCAATAACTGCTGCGTTGAGTAACGCTGTGCTCGACACAGCGAAAATTACGAAGAAAAGAGAATGTGCTTTGTTCATTTGATTGAGGGTTGTTGGGTTGGAATTAGACATGAAGTTGAAACCTAATCCTTTCGGGTTTTAGTAAATTTGATGACTCTTGTCGACTCGGCCATTTGGCCGGGTGACTTTGTCTGAGATGATCGTCATTACTCCTCGGTCTCGATACGGAAGAACATCTTAGGCGCATCCATCAGGACAGGGGGCAAGGGAAGTGTCAGGGTGATCTGGGTTGGGTCTTCGGGGTTTTCGTCCCGATCGGCGGTAATGCCGTCATCCAGATCCCCCTCCCAGCCGGTCATGTCGAGCGAGTATTTGGCGACATAAGCGGTGGCCAGAGTTTTCCGCCAAGTCAGGATCACGGTATTAGCGTCAGGGGTATAATCAATCTCAGTGATCGCGAGTTCGATGGGGTTCGAAGGAGCTCTGAAGCCGTTGAGCGACAAGCCGTCGATATTATGAAGTGAATTCAAGGCTCCGCTGTTGACGTTGATGGTGAAGGTTTTGCTTTCACCCGCTCCGATCACCACAGCCGCATTCAAGGCCACGGTAATAAGAGGGTTACCAGAATTCAGAGTACCCCCTACGCCTTCTGCAGCTCCCGCCTCCTGAATCTGCCAAATACAGGCACCTCCGCTGGTGAAATCAACCGTCAAGCTGTCTACCGTAATGATGCTGAGTTCGTCCGCCTCAACCGTAAACGAGATGGCCGCATTACCGTTCGACGAGAGGTCGGCTCCCGTACCTTGGGCCGATCCTTGCCCCCATGAAGTGTAATCATCCAACGCCGGTCGCGGGTCTGGGACATCCGAACCGTCGAAGTAGGTGGCCCGATGGAGAAAGATCACGCGATCGCCTGAGTTCCCGCCGAAGCCAAAGCCATCGAGAACATCGTTGGGGACCGCACCCGGGCCGACATCGGTAAAGGAGCTGTTGAATGACAGTCCGGAAATGGTCGCACCCTCGACGACATCACTGGGCGCAAGAAGTTCAACGGAGGTGGCACCCGAATTAAAAGTCCACTCGGCCAGAGGAGGACGCTCCTCCCGCTCCACGCTCCCATTAAGTAAAATGCCATCGATGTTGTGCAATGAATTCAGCGCGCCACTGTTGATGTTAATGGTGAAAGTCTTGGTTTCACCCGGCCCAACAACCACCGGAGTATCCAGGGGAACATCGAGGAGTGGGTTGGCACCATTTAAGGTGACTGTACCACCGCTCGTGCTTCCGGCTTCCTGAAACCCGAAAATGATTCCGCCACCACTGGTAAAATCTACGGTGATGCTTTCGATCGTAACGGTCGAGATGGCATCACCCGTTACCGTGAACGCGATCGGTGCATTGCCGTTTACGTCCAACTTGGCATCGGTGCCCTGAGCAGAGCCATCGCCCCATGAGGTGTAGTCATCCTCGCTCGGCCGGGGCGCGGGAACTTCAGAGGCATCGAAATATTCCGCCCGGTGAAGGAAGATTACCTGATCACCCAGATTTCCTCCAAAGCCGAAACCATCGTGGACATCGTTGGGAACCGCCCCGGGGCCGAAATCAGTAAAGGACTGGTTCAACATCAGCCCGGAAACCAAGGCTCCGGCGGCAACGCCGCCCGATGCGAGTCGGTCAACCGAAGTCGGGCCAGTATCAAAGGTCCACTCAGCAAGGACCTCGGCATTTGTCGAGGGGATCGGCAAAATGGTCAAAAGACCCGCCGTCAAAATTTTTGTCGGTTTCATCGTTTTAATCAAGAAGGTATCCCTTGGGTTTCCAATACTTGGTCATCTTGAGTCGGGCGCGCCAGCCTGTCACCTCGGCCAATTGGCCGACTCCGTCGTTAAAAACTCCACTGCGAAATGTTGATAAAAAGAGAACAAAGACGAACCGCTCTTGTCTTCACCTAATGACCTCGGACCAGCAGGAAGACGTGTCGAATCTTGTCTCGAATTCGCGAAGGTCCGCCCTTAAACCGTAATTTTAAATTGTTCCAGGAAACCTTTAGGAACGGGTGCCAGTCATTCTAACGGTTCACTTCGAAGAATAAAATCGAAGCAGTCGTTCCCTTGCTTTTGGCGTTCTTTTCCTTCGAGAGACGCAATTTCAATTCATGCTTTCCCGCTTTCAAATCGGTGGCGAAGATCACGCTTCGTGGATAATTCAAACCGCCACTGAAACGATGGAAGAGGTCATGCTTCGTGAACTCGCCGCCATCAATGCTGGCCTCAACAATACCGGCATCCGGTCCCGCGAGAATGAAGGCGCCAACGGTGCGGCCTTCGAAATCGAGTTTCAATTCGGCACCCGGCTTGTCACCACGAAGGAGTTGATAAGATTCATACTGGCCTCTGATCCCGCCGAGCGGAAGAAGTTCACGCCCCACTCTTCCAAGTCGCCAGCCCTTGTCAGAGAGCTTGGCCTGCTTGAGTGCGACAAAGCCACCTTGATCATAACTTCCGGCGTCCAGCGCCGCTTGTAATTTGCGCGGCTTGTCATCTTGCTTCGCCAGTCCACCTTCGATCGCAGCGATGATCATATTCGAAGCGACCCGATAACCAAACTTCCCCGGATGGGTTCCGCCATAGTCTTTCCAGGTATAGCGTTTTGCATTCGCGGCATCGGCCACCTCTGCAGCGACATTTACCGAGATCACCCCGTGGTGTTTGGCGACTTTCTCATGCGCGGCGATTGACGTCGGCACCTCGCCTTTTTGAAGTTTCGCCAACATCCCCGGATTGACATATTGCACCATCACGACATCGCACTTCGGATGATTGGCGTGAACTTGCCGGATGATCCCTTCCATCCCACGAAGGCATTCGCGCGCGGGATGAGACGCATCCTGATCATCATTGACCGCGAACTCGACGATAAGGAGATCGACGTCCTCCTTGCCAAAGATGTGGGATTCGACGCGAAAGGCTCCGCTTGTCGAACAGGTCGAGCCGAGCCCGACATTGGTCAGGCTAAATTTCACTTTGGGGTATTTCTCCTTCAACCACGCCGGCACCATCTTGGTATGCCCGCCGGTATTCTGGGTAATCGATCCACCGAGAAAGGCCACGTGACACTCTTTATCAACTTCGAGCCGCTGTTTCAAATTGGGCAGTCCCGCCCTGATATAAAGATTCGGATTGTCTGGAGCAATGGCGGCGCTTGGGTCGGCCGCCAGGGCCATCTGCATGACCATGAGGAAAGCGAGCATTAAAGGAGCGAGTGCAGGTTTCATGAGAACCGAGATTTCGCCAATTCGAGAACTGATGCAAGCCCACTCGCCACAGCTTCCTAGCAATATTCGTTTCCTATGACAGAATCTCCGCTGTGAGGAAAGTATGCTACAATCCGGACACAAATTCCCTCGGGAAACCGCTCTACGAGGGAGAACGACATTTCGTATGAAAAAACCAACCAATCTATTGCTCGCCCTCTTTGCGTCACTCTCATTGACCGGAGGTCCTCTTTGGGCTCAATCACCGGACCAAGCGGCCAAACAGCCCAAGATCGAGGCCGCTCCCAATGTGAAAAACTTCAAGGCGCTCCAGAAGCTCAACCAGCAAATCGTCGGCCTTTCCAAGAAGGCCCAGCCCGCCACAGTTTGTCTTGTGGCCAAAAACGGACGGGGCGCCGGAAGCGGAGTGGTTGTGAGCCAAGATGGGCTCATCCTGACGGCCGCTCATGTGACCTCGAGCATGCCAGGGGAAATCATCGTGATCTTCCCGGACGGAACCCGCAAAGAAGCGGTGTCCCTCGGAGCCGACTATGATCGCGACGCCTCAATGGTGCAGATCAAGGAGCCCGGAAAATATCCCTTCGTGGAAGTTGGGCAAAGCAAGGGCCTCAAACGCAACCAATGGACCGTCGCCCTCGGGCATTCAGGTGGATTCGACCCAATGCGCAAGCCTCCGGTTCGTCTGGGCAGGGTTCTAAGGAACGAGAAATTCATTGTGACCGACACCGCGGTGGTCGGTGGAGATTCCGGCGGTCCTCTCTTTGATGCTGAAGGCCGGGTAATCGGAATTCATTCCAACATCGGAGTAAGCTTGATGGAAAACCGTCACGTGCCTATCGGTGTTTACCACCAGCAATGGAAAAGCCTCAAGGAAGGTAAAAAATCCGGAGAACGATTTAACAACTCTCCAAAAAATATCCCTTCACCAGACCAGCCGGTTCTTGGAGTTCAACTTGCTGACAGCGACGACGGAGTCCGGGTCACCGGGGTCGTTCCAGAGTCTCCTGCCGAAAGAGCCGGTCTTGAGCCGGACGATGTCATTAAGAAAATTAATGGCAAGCTGATGAAGTCCACCGACGAGCTCATCGCTCTGGTCAAGAAGATGAAAGCTGGTGACGAAGTACAACTAAACTATTACCGCGACGGAAATCCCTGGTCAGTGAAAGTGAAGCTCACCACTTACAAGGAACTCTCCGGCGAAGGAAAGGCTCCTGAAAAAAAGAAAGAGGAGGAAAAAAGAGAGAAGAAAAAGCAGGAGCCCAAAGAAGACCCGGCCCCCGGGAAAGAGGAGCCCAAAAAGGAGAAAACCAATGATCAGAAAGAGACCGCAGATGTCATCGATGAACTCATGAAGAAAGCGGCCAAAAATGGCGGTCGCCTTGAAGTGACTCCGGAACTCGTTGAGAAAATGGGCGGCATGGAAAAACTAATGGAAGAACTCGAAAAACGAGGAGGGATGACCCGGCTTCCAAACCCCGGACCCGACAAATTTTTTGAGTCCTCCATGAAAGCCTTGGCGCCTGTTTCTAAAAAAAATGAAGGCAGCACCGCTCTAGTATTAATCGATGACAAGCTTGCCGCTCTTGGGACCGTCATTTCCACCAATGGCCGAATCCTCACCAAAAATACCGAAACCCAAAAAGGGAAACTCTCGATCCGCCTGGGAGATAGAGGGTATGACGCCAAGGTTCTGAAACGATTCCCCGAGCGCGATCTCGCGCTATTGAAGATTGATGCCGAAGAACTTCACCCTGTGCGGTTTCAGGCGGTGGAACCTCCCCTCGGTTCTATTTTGACCGCGACCGGAGCCAAAGACGAACCACTGGGCATTGGACTCCTGAGTGTGCCGGGAAGAGCGATGGCCAAAGTTGGCTTTATTGGAATTCAAGCGGGCGAGTCAGACAAGGGGGTCCTCATTCAAAGAGCGCTTCCCAACGGCGCCGCCTCCGAAGCCGGCCTCAAGGACAATGATGTGATCACTCATATCGACGGCAAAAAAGTCGACGACCCTGTCGAATTCGGTCATCTCATCCGTGGTCGAAAAGCGGGCGAGGCGGTCAAGGTAGAATACCTTCGTGATGGTAAAGCCGGAGAGGCCACCGCCACTCTCAAGGAGCGAGCGATGCGGGACAACGCCAGAAATGATCCTCGCATGAAAATGTCCCACGGCGAGCTTTCAGAAAAGACCAGTGGATATCCCGATGCTATTCAGCATGACATTCCGCTCCCACCCCAACTGTGTGGAGGGCCGCTTTTCGATCTCAAAGGAAGATGTATCGGCATCAACGTTTCCCGCGCCGGGCGGACCAAGACTTACGCCATTCCCGCGGATGAAATTCAAGCCATGCTCAAGGTCAAAGAAGAACAAAAGAAGCCCGCTAAACCAAAAAAGCCCGTCGCAAAAAATGAAAACCTCGAAGCGATCAAGGCCATCCGCCAAAGCCTCAAAGAAATCGAGAAGCGCCTCGAGGAACTCGAGAAGGCCGAGCGGTAAATCATCGTCGCCCCCCGATCCTCGTTTGACCTTGTGAGGCAATCGATCCCACTCTAGTTTGCGAAAATGAAGATCTTTGCAAACCGTGCGATTGAGCTGTTGGCGATCGGGTTAATCCTCGCGCCCAATATGATGGCTGATGAAGAGAAACTAAGCCTCACTCTGCGCTCCCGGACGAAGAGTGCCCCGGAGAATTTTGTCGAGAAGAAGATCGACTGGGAAGCCGGGAAAACCGCTCTGATCATCTGCGACATGTGGGATGACCATTGGTGTAAATCAGCCGCGCGACGCGTAGGCGAAATGGCCGGGCCCATGAACAAGATGGTTAAAGCTGCGCGAGAAAAAGGGATCTTCATCATTCACGCACCCAGCAGCGTGGTGTCATTCTATGATAAAACCCCGCAACGCAAATTGGCCAAGACCGCGCCATTTTCGAAATCACCCTCCCCTCTTAGCGTGAAGGAACGCTGGGGCACCAACTGGTGCTGGCCGGATCCGAAATTCGAAGGTGTTCTCCCCATCGATGACTCTGACATGGGTTGCAGTTGCAAAAGCGAGAAATGCGAAATCCGGGAAGCGTGGACGCGGCAGATCAAGACCATCGAATTGGTGAAAGGCGATGCCCTCACTGACAACGGGCAGGAAACCTGGAATCTTTTGGCGGAACGAAAAATTGACAACGTCATTTTATGCGGCGTGCATCTCAACATGTGTGTTCTTGGACGACCCTTCGGCATCCGGCAAATGGTAAAAGTCGGCAAAAACGTGGCCCTCATGCGCGACATGACCGACACGATGTACAATCCCGAACGCCCTCCGGGAGTGGATCACTTCACCGGAACGGACTTGGTCATCAACCACGTCGAACAATACTGGTGCCCCTCATTTACCAGCGCTGATCTGGTCGGCGGAAAGCCGTTCCGCTTCAAAGAGGACAAAAGGAAATAGGGCCGGGAAATTACTTTGCGCAGAGTTTCTTCATTGCTTCACCCATCGCTTCACCAATCAGATAATAAGTCTCGGCATTGCCATTCCAATGGTAACCTTGACGGGACGGAGATTCTTCGGCCGGACGAAAAAACCCGGCAGTCTGGACACAGTCGACATTGCCTTTGAATTCAGGGTAAGTCTCAGGAGCGGCCTGAGCATTGCGAATCAGAAGACGACGGTCAACTTTCTGCTTCACGCCGCCAAACCCGCTGTCCGCAATCACGAAAGGAAGGTTTTTGACACCGAGATCCTTTCTCACGTCCCGAACAAAATTGGCGAGATTCTTCTCGTATTCGAGTGTCGCAGGCATTCCGCAACCGTCGTTCCACCCCTGATGCCAGCCAAAGCCTACCACCTCATGGCCCCGCCCCTCTAATTCGGGAAAATTTTCTCCAAGCTTACCTAAAACGTCTTTCACATGCCCGATCATCTCCTTGTAATAGGGCCCTGGATCCCCACCTGAACTCGGTGGACGAAAATCTTTTTGAAGGCTCTTTCCGCCCCAGGCAGTCTTAATGAGGAGAACAGGTTCTTTGATCGAGTCCCCCATGACATGCCCAAAGGCATACTCGGGACCGATCGCACTTGGTCTTGCTCCAAAACCTGGCGCCAGCTTTCCCTTACGCCCAAGATACCAAATAAACACGTCATCCCGGGCGCTCCATTTTCCATCCTTATCCTTAAGGTGTTTGTGCTTTTGCGAATTCTCCACCAAATGGCTGAGGCTTCCCTTTCCTCCGTTGCGCTTGGGATCACCTTCGATCTTTCCCGCACCCTCCATGTTTGATTGTCCGGCAAGAATGAATACCTTCACGGAGCCCTGCGGAGGACCCGCAAAAAGACCCGGAATTCCGACAAGGAACACAAAAAAAATGCAGAGAGTATGCTTCATGATTGATCCTTTACGCTTACTCATGGGGAAAGCTTCCATGGAGGATGTTTGCTTTAGCGTTTCCCTGTCCCGCTCTGATTAGCAGGTAAATCATCCCCCATTTTTCAAGAAGAGATCCTTATACTCCACCACCATCCCTTTGTCGTGAAGCTGCAGACCGATGAAACCCTTGCGGAGTTGTTTCCCTTCCAGCCTATCGGTGAACTCTGACGCCAGCTTTCCGTTAATGAAAAACTGGAAGTGATTTCCCTTCGCCACGATCCGACAGGCATTCCAGTCGCCCTCGTTGATCTCCTTCACTTGGACCGCATTCTCGATCTTGCGGTGATGTCCCTTGCCTTTCTCATCAATCACGAGGCTCGTGCCCCTCGGACATGGAAACTCTTTTCGCATCCCTTGGCCAAAGTGAAAGTCCCACGCGCCCAGGACGCCGTCTCCAATTCCAACATGCCCGAGGTCCGCATGGTATCCTTCAAAACCCCTCTTCCCGGTCTTGTCCACCCGGGCCCGCGTTTCTACGCCGGTATTCCCCTTCGTCAGTAGGCGATAGCTGAACTTCAATTCGAAATCCGCCAACTCCTCGTCCCCTGAATAAATCAAATAGACCTGGCGATTCTCTTTTCCTTCTCCCCGAATCACCCCATCCTTCATCGACCACGCAGACTCCTTCCCCTTCGGCGCCTCCCGCCATCCGTCGAGTGATTTTCCATCGAACAAGGAAACAAACCCGGCACGCGATTCTTCCGCGTTCGTCAATCCACACAGATAAAGAGCTACCAACAAGAGCCACAACATTTCAGTTTTCATTAACAACAACCTTAATGAAGGCTTCATCCCCACGAAAGTAATTTCAGCGCCCAACTTTCAGGATAAACAGCACTTGATTGGACGAACTTATCACCAGACTCTCAAGGAAATGAAAAAGAACATCCATTCAAGCAAGGGATGCGCTATTCTTAGCTATGCCCGCCGAGCGGGTCTTGGCATCATCACCTACATTATCTGAAAGTTCCAAGTAATGAACACCATCGACAAAAAACAAAGCCTAGGTGGGTTTGAAAAATATCTCCCCCTCTGGATTCCTCTCTGCATGGCCGTTGGGGTTCTCCTCTCTCTCTACACTACGCTGGGTGAACGGATTGAAGCGCTCGCCATCGGGGGCATCTCTATCCCAATCGGAATCTGTCTTTTCTTCATGATGTATCCGGCTGTTCTGAACCTCAAGGGCTCGGAACTGAGAAAACTGAAGGATAACCCCAAGCCAATCCTACTCACTCTCTTCTCCAATTGGATTATCGCGCCCTTGGTAGGATTTGTTTTGGCCAAGGTGTTTCTCTCCGATCACGATGAACTCTTTGTGGCCGTGATTTTACTTAGCGCGAGCCCCTGCACCGCGATGGTTCTGGTCTGGGGATCGATGGCCGATGGGAATCAGGAACAAAACGTGGTGAATACCAGTCTCAACACGATCACCATCATGATTTTTTATGCCCCGCTCGTCGCACTTTTTACGGGGATTCAGAATATTGAAATCGACCGATGGGGATTGGCGATCTCTGTTCTGGTCTTTATTGGACTGCCCATTTTGGCGGGATTGCTTACCCGCAAAATTGTGATCCCAATGAAAGGGGAAACTTGGTTCGATAAAACCTATCGTCCCGCCCTCGGCAAAATTTCGATCATCTCTCTCCTGACAACGCTGATCGTGCTTTTCGCACTGAATGGAAACACCATCCTGGGGAGCCCCGAATACCTGCTCTTGATTTCGATCCCTCTGCTATTGGGATTCGTGATTGTGGTGGGCATCAATATCGCCATGACCAAACTCTTCCGTCTGAAATACCGGGAAGCCGCGGTCACGGTGATCATCGGCTCATCGAGCCATTTTGAAATCGCCATCGCCACGGCCATCGCCGCCTACGGAGTCGGATCAGTGGCTGCCTTGGGCACAACGATGGGACTCTTTTGGGAAATCCCAATCATGTTGGGCCTGGTCTATCTCGCGCGATACTTGGGAAGGAAAAATTTCTGGTAACCCAACAAGCCAAAGTCGCAAATCGTTCAAACCATTCCCTGCTGATGCCTTTCGGAACTCCAACTCCAGCTACCCCCGGTGGATGCCTTCTCAGTTTATTCGGACTGGCAGCCATGGTCTTTGGTAGCGTGTGCACCTGGGAATTGTTCGTCGCAATTGATGTTCCTCCATCGAAATCCGACCCCGAGCTCATCATGAAACTTGGTTTTTGTTCAGCGATCGGCGTCAGCCTTGGGCTCTTTCTAATTCGATGGGCTTGGCGGCTTGCCATCCGGTCCGACATGAAAAATCCGTAGCACCCCCGACAAATCAAGCGTGCGATTCTAAACGAATCCTAATGTTTTTTCAGGAATCCCATCTCTTTCATCCACCCTGCGGCGCGATCCGGCCAGCCGCCGACTCGTTGCGGAATATCCTTCATTCCGAACCCATGGCCACCTTTGCCATAGATATGTAGTTCGCATTCCGCACCGGCCCGCTGCATCGCGAGGTAATAGAGAGCGGATCCTTCAACGAATTGCTTATCCCCATGCGCTACCACCACGAAAGACGGCGGCGTTGATTTCGTCACCTTCACCTCAGGCACGAGCGCGTTGGAATCTTTTTCGTTTTTGAGATAGGCCGGATAAATCAACACCCCGAAGTTCGGAATGGGCGAATGCTTATCGACCGGGTCCTTGGAATAAGAAACCGAGCCATCGGAAGTCAACACCGTCGCAGTCAAATGCCCTCCCGCCGAAAAACCTAAAAAGCCTACCCGCTTCGGATCAATCTTCCACTCCGCGGCTCTGGAACGAACCAGGCTCACTGCACGTTGCGCGTCTTGCAGCGGAGCATGATGCTTTTCGAGATTCTTACGACGCGGCACGCGGTATTTCAAAAGCACCGCATTCACCCCAATCCCATTCAGCCAGGTGCAAACATCCGAACCCTCATGCTTCGAGGCTAAGATCCCATAACCACCGCCCGGAGCCACGACAACGACCGCGCCGGTATTCTTGTCAGCCGGGGCCGGATAGAAAGCGATCGTCGGCTTGCTGACATTGGAAGTCCGCGTAATCCCGTCGTTATTGCGATCCGCCACTTTTTCCTCCCCAATGATCTGACCTTCTTCGCCAGGCACCGCCCCTGTCCACAGAGGAATTGGGGTATCCGGATCAGCTAGAACCAAAGAAGACATTGCCATAAAAAGTGAGAGAGAAAGTGATTTCATAAATTGCGCAAACAACTACTCATCGAAAATGATCAACCTATCTCTAAG
>JAKMEV010000339.1:0-3622 GCA_022425785.1 Akkermansiaceae bacterium
TATTTGGACAAATATTCACGGGCACGGCCATCCGCGAATCGTTGCGGTGATTCAGAAACAAGCAGCCACCTTGTGTCATAGTTCGTACCTTGGGTTTGCGAATGACAAAGCGAGTGAATTGGCGGAGCGACTTTGTGGGTTTTTTCCCGAGGAGGCTTTGCCGCGGTGTTTCTTTTCGGACGATGGATCGACGGCTCTGGAAGTTGCTTTGAAGATGTCGCTTCAGTGGTGTCAGCAAAATGGTCGGGAGGAGAGAGAAGGAATCATCGCATTTGATCACGCTTATCATGGAGACACTTTGGGGGCTTCTTCGGTAGGTGGCGTGTCCAGGTTCATCAAAGGATACGGAGAGTCGGGCTTGTCGACCTTCCGGGTCGCGGGGATAGAGGATTTGAAAACCCTCCCTGAGGTTGTAGTGAAAACGGCATCGGCAGTCGTGATTGAACCTTTAATCCAGGGGGTGAATCAAATGCGGCCTTGGCCGAAAGGCATGTTGAAAGAGTTGCGAGAGTGGTGTGGTGCGAACGAAGTTCATTTGATTCTTGATGAAGTCATGACGGGCTTTGGGAGAACCGGCACGATGTTTGCCTGTCAGCAGGAGGAGGTGGTGCCGGATTTTCTGTGCCTTGCGAAAGGGCTGACGGGAGGAACGATGCCTCTGGCGGCGACTCTCACCACAAAGGAAATCTACGAGGGCTTCAAAGGTGGGCCTGAGAGGACCTTCTATTATGGACACAGCTATACCGGTCATCCTTTGGGCTGCGCAGCGGCCCTGGCAAGCTTGGAAGTGTTCGAGGAAACCGGGGTATTGGGAGATGTGGAAGAGAAAGGGGCTTATTTGGAAAAGGGTCTGGAAAAATTTTCCCAGATCACTGGAATCCGGCGAGTGGGTCTTGCTGTGGGGATGGACATTGAGGGAGATGGAAAAGAATTTTGCCTGGCGTTGAGGCAATATCAGGTGCTCACAAGAGCGATTCTAAACACGATTGTTTTGATGCCACCGCTTAGTGTTGCCAAGAATGAGTTGGATCATCTCCTGGAAGCGATTGGAAAGGTTCTCTCGGAGAGTTAAAATCCAAGCCAAGGACCCAGCCAGCGCTCGGTTTCGTCGATACTGGTGTTTTTGCGTCGGGCGTAGTCTTCGACCTGGTCTTTCTGAAGATCGTTGATTTGGAAATAATGTGACCCCGGGTGGGAGAAGTAGAGTCCGCAGACCGCTGATCCGGGATGCATCGCGCAGGACTCAGTGAGCTCAACGTCGATGCTCTCTTCGGCATTGAGGAGTTTGAAAAGGGCGGGTTTTTCCGTGTGGTCGGGTTGGGAAGGGTAGCCGGGAGCAGGACGGATGCCCTGGTATTTTTCGTGAATGAGTTCGGTTTGGGTGAATTGCCCCGGTCGTTCGATTCCCCAGGCCACACGAGCGCGGTGGTGAAGGAGTTCGGCAAAGGCTTCAGCGAGGCGGTCGGCGATGGCCTGCACCATGATCGCTTCGTCAACGTCGTGTGCCTCACGAAGTTCGGCGGCCCACTCGTCCGCTCCGTGGATCCCGACGACAAAACCTCCCAGGTAGTCATTCTCATCGGCAAGATAGTCCGACAAGGCAAAGTTGGGTTTGCCGGTGGATTTCTTTTGCTGCTGGCGGAGGGTGTGAAAGGTGGTGTCGTGTTCGGGGAGGATGATGTCGTCTCCGCTGCGATGGGCTGGAAAGAAGCCGTAGGTTCCGGTGGCGGTGAAGCGCTTTTCGGTGATGATTCGTTCCAGGAGAGCTTGGGCATCCTGATAGAGTTCCTGCGCGACTTTGGACCCTTCTTCGTTTTTGGTTTTGAGGGTTTCCGTTTCGGAATTCCAAACACCACGGAGCTCCCAGGTGTGGAAAAAAGGAGTCCAGTCGATGTAGTTGGCAAGCTCGCGGAGGGATTGCGCCTTAATCACGCGGGTTCCGGTGAATTCGGGAACGGGTGGCTTGTAGTCAGACCAATCGATGGGAGCGGCGTTCTTGCGGGCTTCTTCGAGAGAAATGGTTTCTTTCTTGGGGCCGTCGGCAAAGTTTTTACGGAGTTTCTCGTATTTGGCGTCGTTTTCGAAAATGAATCCGGAGCGTTGGTCTTCTGAGAGTAGCGCGGTGGTCACTGGGACGGAGCGTGAGGCATCTAGGACGTGCACAAGCGGGCCGGAGTAGTGCTCGGCGATCTTGATTGCAGTGTGGGCGGCGGATGTAGTGGCTCCGCCGATGAGTATGGGGACGCCTCGTTTTCCGAGGCCGGCCTTCTCGGCTTCCTTGGCGACGTATATCATTTCATCGAGTGATGGAGTGATGAGTCCGGAGAGGCCAATGACATCGGCATCGTGTTCGTGAAAGGCGGTGAGAATTTTGTCACAGGGAACCATCACACCGAGATCGACGACATCAAAGCCATTGCAGGCGAGGACGACGCCGACGATGTTTTTGCCAATGTCGTGGACGTCGCCTTTGACCGTGGCCATGACGATTTTCCCGGCGGAGAATTCGCGGGCGGCGGCTTTTCGTGCCGCCGCGTCGTCGAGATCAGAATGAGCGGTCTGGAGTTCTTGGGCTTTGGCCATGACACGTTCCTCTTTTTCCTTCTCCATCAGAGGCTCAAGCCAAGCGACGGACTTTTTCATGACGCGGGCTGATTTAACAACCTGCGGGAGGAACATTTTTCCGGCGCCGAAGAGGTCGCCAACGATGGACATGCCGTCCATGAGTGGGCCTTCGATGACGGTGAGAGGCTTCTTGTATTTTTCGAGAGCTTCTTCGGTGTCTTCGTCGATGAACTTGTCGATGCCTTTGAGGAGAGCATGTTCGAGTCGTTTCTCGACGGTGGTTTCACGCCAGGAAAGATCTTGTTCCTGCTTCTTGCCACCCTGTCCCTTGAATTCCTCGGCAAGATCAAGGAGGCGCTCGGTGGCTCCGTCGTCGGTGTTGAGGAGGACGTCCTCGACAGCCTTGAGGAGATTTTTGGGGACTTCGTCGTAAACTTCGAGCATCCCTGCGTTGACGATACCCATGTCCATTCCGGCCTGACCGGCGTGGTAGAGGAAGGCGGAGTGCATGGCCTCGCGGACCTTGTTGTTTCCCCGGAAAGAGAAAGAAACATTGGAAACGCCACCCGAGACTTTGGCGTAGGGGAGATTGTCTTTAATCCACTTGGTGGCCTTAAAGAAATCGAGGGCGTATGTGTTGTGCTCCTCGATACCTGTGGCGACGGTGAGGATATTGGGGTCGAAGATAATGTCCTGGGGAGGAAAGCCGACATCGTCGACGAGGCAGCGGTAGGCGCGTTCGCAAATTTTAATTTTGTCTTCGTAGGTGGCGGCCTGACCATTTTCGTCGAAGGCCATGACCACGGCGGCGGCGCCGAACTTCATGATAGTCCGGGCGTTTTTCTTGAAGGCTTCCTCTCCTTCTTTGAGAGAGATCGAGTTAACAATGCCTTTGCCTTGGAGGCACTTCAGTCCGGCCTGGATGATTTCCCATTTTGAGGAATCGACAGTAATGGGAACCTTCGTGATGTCGGGTTCGGACTGCACCAGGTTGAGAAAGCGGGTCATCATGTCGACGCCGTCGATGAGCCCGTCGTCGAAGCAGATATCGATCACC
>JAKMEV010000358.1:0-7436 GCA_022425785.1 Akkermansiaceae bacterium
CAGCTGATGTCGCAGTGGAAAGCATGGATCCTGGCCGCGCGGCCAAAGACCCTTCCTGCTGCCATCGTGCCGGTTTGGTCGGGAAGCTTGTTGGCCTATGAGCAGACAGGGATCATTCAGTTAAGACAGGCCCTCCTGACGGTATTTGGGGCGATATTCATTCAAGTCGCCACCAATTTTTTTAATGACGTCATCGATTCTCAAAAAGGCGCTGATACCGGAGAACGAGTTGGCCCGCAGAGGGCAACCGTAAGCGGTTTGTTGACTCCCAGGGCTGTTTATTTCGGAGCTTTTCTCATGTTGATACTGGCAAGTCTCTGTGGCTGGTTTCTCTTCCAAGCGAGGGGCTGGCCTATTCTCTTGATTGGGATTCCCTCACTTTATCTCAGCTTTGGCTACACGGGAGGACCATTTCCCTTAGCCTATCGGGGGATGGGAGAGCTTTTTGTGATTCTCTTTTTTGGTTTGGTGGCAGTAGGAGGGACGGTTTTTGTGCAGACAGGACTGTGGACTCCGGAATCACTTATTCTAGGATTTCAGATTGGCCTTCTCTCTGCCGTCCTCATCGCAGTGAATAATTACCGTGATGTCAGTGAGGATGCGCCGGCGGAAAAGCTTACCCTTGCAGTACGATTTGGGAGGCCACTGGTTCGTTACTTGATCATCGGGATGACTTTGATGCCCGCGATGCTGATATTGTGTCACTCGGAGTATTCTTTGGCCTGGTTTTTGCCAGCCTTGGGAGCTGCGTTGCTCTTTGTCATCCTTGAGTTGAAGTTTCTCAGGCCTGACGGGGTGCCTTCTTCTTTATTAGGCTTATCCGCATTGCATCTCATTCTCTTTGTTTCGTTACAGAATTTTGCGATGTCATTGACCTGAGGGCTTCATGTGCATACATTTGGGCAACACACACTACGATTTTGAGCGCCACAGACCATGTCTTGAGCAAAATGTTCGAATCCCATGTTTGGATTCGTCCGGAGGGAAGAGGGACTTTTCAAGTGAGTCCTTCGATTAAGAATTTTGGAGAGAGCCAAATCACTGCCGGGAGGAGTAATCTGGTGGTCGATTTAGGAGCTTGTACCGGAATGGACTCCACCTTCATGGGGATGCTGGCCGGATTGGGGATGCTCCTTAAAAAGAATGGGGAAGGGCAGCTTAGCATCGTTGGGACCACTGAGAAAACCAAGGCCTCTCTGGAAGAGCTGGGTTTGAATCACCTCATGGAGATTGAGCCAAATACTGGTCCTTGGATTGGTAAGCTGGATGAGGCAAGAAATGACTTAAGACCCTTGGACGATCAGGAGAACGGACCCAAAGAAGAGCATATTTTGGAATGTCATGAGAACCTCTGTGACGCCGATGGTGAAAATTTTGAACGTTTTGAAACAGTCCTCGGCGTGATGGGGTCGAAGAAGGTCAACCCTTCGAAAAGTAAGCCCGATTGAGTTCGTTGGGGCTGAGGAGTCCGTCATCATCGAGATCGATGAGGGGGAAATATGTTCTTAGCCTTTTCAAGAGCTTCTTGGTTGGCGCATAGGCGAACTCGCCGATGGTTAACTGGCCATCCTTGTTTTTGTCTCTTCGTTGAATCAGAGCCGTCACGGAATCCGGCAGCCTGAGAGTCTTAATCAGCTCCTTTCCGGAAGGAAGCTTCAGCTCTTCCTGGGAGTCATCAGAACCTGCGGTGGAAGAATGATCTCCACCGTTACCTGACACGGATGAAACGACGACCATAAGTAAAATCACAGCGACAACTCCGGATATGGCGAACCAAACCCATTTGGGAATACCATCCTTTCCCCTATCAGGTTCTCCCATGCTAACCCAGATGTTGTTATGCTGTTCCTGAACACTTTGTTCAACTCTGCCAGTGTCCGGTGAAAGGCCTCCGGGAGTTGCGCCGGGAATGCGAAGCCCAGAAGTTGCGGTGTCGGCTTTGACGCTGATGGGCTGGGTGGGTGAACTGGCTGTGGAGGGCTCCGGAGGATCGTAAGTTCCATTGAGAACCCCCATGAATTGTTCGAGTGCGGCTTGCGCTGAATCCGGCCGGTCATTAACTCGGCAAGACATGAGATTCATGACCCATTTACATAAGCCAGGGTGCATGTCGGGACGAAACTCCCTGAGGTCCTTGTATTTCCCGGTCAGGTGACCGGCCATGACCAGAGTGACAGAATCTCCATCGAAGGGATATTGTCCGGCGAGAGCGTAGTAAAATACCGCACCGAGAGCATAGAGATCCGTTCGGGCGTCGAGTTCGAGTTGTTCGAACTGTTCCGGCGCCATGAAGTGAATCGAGCCAAAGATGGAGTTTTCGTGCGCAATGGTCTGTTTTGACGGTTCGATGGAAAACTTGGCCAATCCAAAATCGAGGAGTTTGAGTTGCATTCTTCCGCTAGGGAGCCAAGTCACCATGAAGTTTTCCGGCTTGAGATCACGGTGCTGCAGATGGGCTGCATGTGCGGCGACAATTCCTTCAAGGGACTGTTCTGCTAGTATGAGGAAGTCCTGTTCGGTAAAGGGAGCGCGAACGATGATCTCCTCGAGTGTTTCTCCCTCCAGGAGTTCCATCACCACAAAGGGGCCATTATCGTCTTCACCAAAGTCGTAGAGACTGACAATATTGGGTGAATTCAAGGCTGAGAGGGAGTGGCATTCGCGGAGTAATTCCTCTACAGCGCCTTGGGAATCACTCGAATCATCAGCAACAAGGCGCTTGATTGCTACCTTGCGCTTCAATTGCCGATCGTATCCTTCGTAAACGGTCCCGACCCCGCCTTGTCCGAGCTTTCGGCGGATTTCGTAACGTTCTTGAATTTCCATTTTCCCTGATGAAAGTCTCGGCGGAATTTTAGAAGTTAGTAGATGGTGACGGCTCAGTTGGAGAGCACGGATGCCAAGAATAATGACATTTCAGGATTGCCACGGCAGCGACCTCCCGTTAGCTTCCGCCCGCCTCGACCAACACGGGCATTTTCTAATCGGACAGATGGCAGAGTGGTCGAATGCGCACGCTTGGAAAGCGTGTGATGCAGCAATGTATCCGAGGGTTCGAATCCCTCTCTGTCCGCCATTTGTATAAAGTATCTGGAAGGACTACATCCTGCCGCTGTTCTTCCTTAAGCGGATCAGCGATGTTTGGGATAAAGAACACGCCCGGCCGATCAAGCAATAGGGTGAGGATTTCGAGGACGAGCACCGCTTTCTGGTCACTTGTGGCTACTACTGGGAGGACGTTTACTCCACCGCTCAAAGCATCGGCGCCACCCTAAGGCACGCCATGCAGGAGATTGAGCGGGTCAACTCCGGCACTCTCTACCGCGTCTTCGGCACCGGCGACTGGTCAACAAGGTGAAGTTCACCGATGAGCTGAACAAGATCACGGTTGAGGGCTTCCCCGCGATCGATTATAAGAAAAGACTGGGTTTATAATGTTCAATACTCCTTTGTTCTATTTTAAAATAAGGGCTGAATTGATGGAGGTAGTAGAATGAAGACGAAAATGGGAAACCCAACGAGCCATGGTGCCCGGTCTGTAGGGGATATACGGAGCATCATTTGAAAGAGTGGGAGACGATAAAAGGGCGGAAATCTGCTAATGATTAAACCTGTAATGAATGTGGTTCAGATACCTGGAAACCAACTTCACCAGGCACCTATGGATTGGTTGTGATTCCGGTTTTGGCTTTCTTGAATTTCATGGCTTTTGTTGTCGGGCCTGACGCCGGGGAGAGTCAATTTGAGATTTGGTTTGTTCAGATATGCGTAATAGGAGCTAACATGCTATTGTTAAGGGTGGTATGGAAAAACGCGGTCCATTGGAGAAAATTCCATAAGTGGAGAAAGAGACACTATCAGGAATTGATCGATGCTAGCCGTAAGCAAAAATGAAAAGCGGAGCAAACATTTTATGAGCACTCATCCTCTCCAAACTTCCTGAAATCTTATTCTGCCTACCGAGGAAAGATCCCTCTCTGTTCGCTATAACCCCACTCACGCTTGCGAGGGTGGGATTATGGTTTTTGAGAGGAAAGAATCAGGCCAAAATATCCTTAATGACGTGTGCTTCCTCTTCCACGCCAGTCAGTCGTTGATCGAGCCCCTGGAATTTGAAGGTGAGTTTCCGGTGATCAATTCCTAACCGGTCCAGGATGGTCGCGTTGAGATCGCGGATATGGACGGGATTCTCCACGATGTTGTAGCTGTGGTCGTCGGTTTTTCCATATTCGAAGCCCCTTTTGACCCCGGCTCCGGCCATCCACATGGAGAAGCAGCGACCATGGTGGTCCCGTCCGTGGTTGTCCTTGGTGAGTTTACCTTGTGAGTAAATGGTGCGGCCGAATTCACCACCCCAGACGACCAGAGTGTCTTCGAGCATGCCCCGTTGATCCAGATCATTGATGAGTGCCGCGGCCGGTTGGTCAATGTCCTCGCATTGCTGACGGATTTTCGAAGGAAGTGAGCCGTGCTGGTCCCATCCACGGTGGAAGAGTTGGATGTAGCGGACTCCCTTTTCAGCCATGCGGCGGGCGAGGAGGCAGTTGCGGGCAAAGCTGCCAGGCTTGTCGACTGCGGGGCCATAGAGTTCCTTGATCTTGTCAGGTTCACCTTCGATATCCATGAGTCCGGGGACCTCGGCCTGCATCCGGTAGGCAAGTTCGTATTGGGAAATTCGGGCCTGTATTTCAGGGTCGGCGAATTTGTCGTAATTCAACTCGTTGAGTGCTTTAAGGCTGTCGAGTTGGCCCCGGCGGGCCTCGCGGTCAAAACCCTCGGGGTTTTTGAGGTAGAGGACCGGTTCTCCGGCGCTACGGAGTTTGACGCCCTGATGCTTGGCGGGAAGAAAACCGCTTCCCCAGAGTCGGTCGTAGAGAGCTTGAAGTTGACCTCGGCCGCGGGAAATCATGACGACATAGCCCGGCATATTTTCGTTCATCGTTCCCATACCGTAACTCAGCCACGCTCCCAGGGAGGGTTTGCCTTGTTGTTGGGCGCCGGTGTTGATGTAGGTGATGGCTGGATCATGATTCACGGCTTCGGTATGAAGTGACTTCATGATGGTGATTTTGTCGACAATCCCAGCAGTGTGGGGAAGGAGATCTTTGTTGACCCAGGTTTGATGTTTGCCGAATTTTCCAAACTCAAACATGGGGGCGACACAAGGAAAGGAATTCTGTCCGCTGGACATGCCGGTGAGCCGTTGATCCTGACGAACGGAATCGGGGAGTTCGGTTCCGTGTAGTTTGCGTTGGATCGGCTTGTAGTCGAAGAGGTCGATGTGGCTGGGGCCTCCGGCCATGAACATGTAAATGACCCGTTTTGCCTTTCCCGGGAAATGAGGAAGGTCGGGGAGACCGCCGTAAACTCCTCCTTCCGAAGCTGAGGCCGAACCAATCAAGCCGGGGTTGAGCAGGGTGCTCAGGGCTGCCGCTCCGAGTCCGTTACCGGATCGGAGAAGAAATTCACGACGTGATTCAGTCAGTGGATTGAAATAGTGCATGGCTAGTTGCGTGTCAGGGTTTCGTCGAGATTGAGAATGGTTTGGGTCACCACCGTCCAGGCGGCGTGCTCGATTGGGTCGATGGATTCGTCGCGAGGAGATTCACCGGCGGCGAGGTATTTCTTTGCCGACTCCGGATCTTTCCGAAACTTCTCAAGGTTGGCGTTTAAAAGCGTGGTGAGGATTTCCACTTCTCGTTTTTCTGCCGGGCGTGAGGTAGCAAGGCGATATCCAAGATCGATTCTCTTTGCGGGGGCACGGTCTGCCGATTTGATCAAGCGTTGTGCCAAGACTCGTCCTGCTTCCACAAATTGTGGATCGTTCAAGGTAACGAGAGCTTGCAGTGGAGTGTTTGTCCTCTGGCGTTGAATGACACACTTTTCACGACTTGGGGCATCGAAGATCAGCATGTTGGGCATGGGAGAGCTGCGCTTCCAATAGGTATACATCGAACGACGATAGAGCTTTTCTCCCTTGTCCTGACGATAGCGAAGCCCTCCGTTGAGGCTGACTTCATTCCAAATATTTGCCGGTTGATAAGGTTTCACCCCTGCTCCTCCGACTTCCTTGGTGAGGAGGCCGCTCACCGCGAGAGCCTGGTCCCGAATAAACTCACCCTGAAGGCGAAATCGTGGTGCTCGGGCAAGGAGCTCATTGGCGGCATCTTTTTCGCGATGAAGCGATTCAACCCGGGAGCTGCGACGGTATGTTTTGGAAGAAACGATCTGTTTGATCATGCGCTTCACATCCCAGCCGCTTTCCACGAAATCGACAGCCAGCCAGTCGAGCAATTCGGAGTGGGTGGGTGAAGTTCCTTGGGCTCCAAAATCCCCCACGGAGCGCACGAGTCCCTCTCCAAAGAGCATCATCCAGTAGCGATTGACCGCGACTCGGGCGGTGAGAGGGTGATTGGGAGTTGTCAGCCACTTGGCGAGACCGAGGCGGTTTGGCGGAGCATCTTTTGGCATCTCAGGGAGCGCATCCGGAGTTCCGGGTTTGATCACCTCATCCTTTTGGGGGGAATCATAGGCACCTCGGTCGAGAACATAGGTCATGCGCATTTTGTTTTCGGGATTGTCCTGCATGATCATCGAGGTCACGGGCTTTTTGTTCAGGTCGGCCTCTTCTTTGAGAATCTTTTGGTGGGCATCCGTGAGTTGTTTGAAAGTCTTGTCTTCGCCGCCAAGATAACGGGCGAGCAAAACCTTCATGTCGCTTTTGCTTCGTTGATTGGCAGGAGTGGCAAGAATGTTTTCGATTGGGTCTCCTATCGCAGTTGCGGCGATTTCAGATTGAGTCAAAGCGCGATGGTAGATCCGAAGATCATCGAGTTCTCCTTTCCAACGCGAGCTTGTGGACCTGCTTCCAATCCGAAAAGGCTGCGACGTCACGATGGTCTTGCTGAGGTTGTCAGCTTGCACTTGGTTTTTGGATAGTTTCCCGTTGAGATAGATTTTGACTCCGGCAGCTTTACTGCTGCCATCGTAAGTCAGGACCACATGTTGCCACTTCCCTTTGGGGAGTTCGTCGGCTGAAATAACCTTGATGGCATTGGCTCCCCAATTGTGGACGATATGTGTGCCGATCCGTCCACCTTCAGTCCAGAAATCGAAGCCACGATAGGAGCCTTTATCATCCATTTTGGAGAAGATGGCTCCGGAGGCTTTCCCATTTGGTTTCACCCATGCGCTGAAAGTGAAAGGTTTGTTATACTCAAGGTTGACCGGAGTATCGGTCTTGAAGCTGTGACCACCGTTTAGTTTCAGGGTTTTTGATTTCTCCCGGTTACCCACCGAAAATTTTCCACGTTCGGCTACGACTGTACTTCCGGTGACACCATCGCGGAACTCCTTGAGTGTTGCGTCGATTGGAAACCAATGGGCGAGATTTTCGGGTTGTTTGGATTGTCCCGAGAATTTGGCTTTATTGGAGG
>JAKMEV010000365.1:0-17883 GCA_022425785.1 Akkermansiaceae bacterium
CCGCTGGTGTCGGCGTCTTTGAGAGATTCGAGATCGGTCTCAAGAGTCTTTTTGTTGATCACCTTCGATCCGTCTTTGATCGTGCGGGGATAAGTGCCCACCGAATCAAGCCGGGCCTTGACATCATCAATCGCACCTACCGTGCTGGGAACGAGCGCATAGAGCTCAAAGGTGGAATTCATCATCTCCGCAGCCTTGGCATCCTGAGCCAACTTCATGAAGAGCGGCGCAAACTCGTAGGCTTCAAATGGCTCAAGTTTAATGTGGCCGCGATTCTTGGCAATGAATTCGAGAAGTGACTTCTCGTCTTTTTTATCGATGACAGCTTCCACCATAGAATGGAAAGCGGTCATGATTCCCTTGTTGGGAGTCGGGAAGGTCATCTTGTTCTTAATGGCTGTCTCGAGATACTTGCCCCCCTCTCCGATCTTGCGGAGCTTGAAGTTACAGACCGCCATGTTGATGTAGAAAACGCCACGCTCGTATTTGTCACGACCCGGATCACGTTCCTGGAGGAACTTCTTATACATCTTGATCGCTTCGTCCCATTTTTCCGCGCCTTTCGCGGCATGGCCCCACATTAGAAGGGATTTGATATGATAAAGGTTCACACTCTGGGCCTTGTCGTCGACGCCCGATTTGTTGGGATATTTCTTATAACACTTTTCGAAAGACTTCGCTGCCTCATCGAAAAGACGGAGCTTGAGTTCACAATATCCTTGGTGATACCAAAACCAACCAAAGCGAGGCCCAATGAGAGTTGGAGCGCGATTATCGAAGGCATCGGTCGCTCTCTTCAAAAGGGCTCTGGCCTTGTCCCACTCACCCGCACGCATGGCAGTGAGAGATTGGCTGGATAAATCGTCAAGCTTTTGGCCTGAACCGGAGCCAGAAGAGCTCCGAATACTAAGAGCATCATTACTACGATGCGGCGAGATGTCGGTAGTGCAGTCATACGGTGTGTGATCGGTTAGAGGTGTGTAATTTTCAGAAAAGGAAGGCTGAGAGCGAAAAAGCTCATCAACCCTCCGGTTAATTTTGAAACGATGAAGGGATCAAAATTCTTAGATCCCTTCATCGTTATTTTGATAGTTCGGGCCGACTAGTTCCGGTCGGTATCATCGAGAATATCCGTGAAGGTCACCGTGGTGATTTCAGTCCGATTCAGGGCGTTGAGGATATCGATCAGCCGCTGCTGCTCGGATTCCCCGTCCACCTTAATCTGAACGATCGGCTTCGTCGCGGCATTGTCTGCGATTGATTTATAAATCTCAAGGCGCTCGACTAAAACCGGCAGCGTCCGGATATCGGGATCTTGCTCGACGACCTCTTCAGGTCCGTCGGTCTTAATGGAAATCACTCCATTGGATTCCAGAGTGATCAACATCGGCGTGATCGTCGGAGGAGTGTCAGATGGCATACTGGAAGGCATGGCCATATCAAGTTCCTGCTCTTTCTTAACGATCTGGGTCGTAACCAAAAAGTAGATGAGGAGAAGGAAACAAACGTCAATCAATGACGAGATGTCCAAACCCGGTTCATCATCCTCGGGTCGTTGCATTTTCTTGTGGCGGGCCATTTGAAAAAATTAGTGTGGTTGGATTACTGTTTCTTAAAGGCCCCAAAGGCAACTTGGTTCACCCCGGCGGCAGCGCCCGAGCGAATCACCTGACGACAGTACTTAAATTCAGCGGTGGAGTCACCGCGGATGTGCAGCACTGGGGTGATTCCCCGGCCGTCAATAATGTCCTTTTCCTTTTTGATGTAATCAATCAGGTCTTCTTTGGTATCGAATCGAGTGATGGTATCCTCGGCGTAAAAATCGCCACTGTTGTGGATATTGACCACAATCTTTCCGTGCTTCGATTTCGCAGTCTTAGCCGCATCCGCAATCGGTGGTTTCAGGCGCGGATCGATTTTAATCGTCTTGGGATTCGACACGACAAGGAAGAAAAGGAGCAAGAGGAAAACCATGTCGATCATAGGCGACATGTCCATTTTTGCCTCTTCGCCATCGTCGGCGTTTGCTGCGCGTAGTCTCTGGGTAGCCATCGTTCCTCGATGTTGAACAGTTAAGAGAACGAGGAAGGATTAATCCTCCCCCGTCATGACTGGGTTAGACCGCGATTCCCTCTGGAATGCGGGCGAGGTGCGCATCAGCATTCACAGTTTGGATGGAAGCGTTGATAAGATTCTCAGCAGTGCCGTGACAATCTGCAACAAGGCTATTGAAGCGGTTCTTGAAGAAGAAGTAAGCAAAGAGTGAAAGAATTGCGACGACCAGTCCCCACATCGTAGTGAGAAGGGCCACCGAAATTGATCCGGCAAGTGCACTTGGGTCGGCGCTGGCATTATCAGCCAAAGTTCCGAACGCCGCGATCATACCGAAAACGGTTCCGAAGAGACCGAGCATGGGAGCAGCCTGGGCAACGAGAGAGAGAAGGTTGATGAAAGTCATCTGCTTGCGGGTCTCGTTAATAGAGAAATCAGCGATGGCGTCCTCAACATGATCACGACCGAGATCCTCGGGATGGGTCGCATCAATATTGGGGAGCGAATAAGCCATCATCCTTCCCAAGTAGCTTGGGTGGGAAGCGGAAAGCTCGATGGCCGAGCGCACACGACAACTCGTCATGTGCTCAAGAAGGGCACCTTTGAGATCGTCGGGACCAAACTTGGCCTTGGTAAGGTTCATAAAGTTGAACACGGTCAGGCTGATCAACGAGAGCAGACCGACGGCCACGATGAAAATTGTAAGAGGTCCTCCATCGAGAAGGTAACTATCTAGAGCAGATTTCTTTTTAGATGCTTCCTGCGCCATGGCTGGAGCAACGGTGAGAAGAGTGAAGGCTGAGCCAACAATCCATCCTTTTGCATTTCGTAGTGTAGAGTTACGGGTCATGATCTTTTGCTATACGTTTGGTGTGAACGAGGGTGCATTCTCAAAAGAGTCCCCTCTGAGTAAAGGAAGATTTCCCGATTTTCGCGATCTTCCTAAAAAAACACCGTCCTCGGACCAACGAACGGAAAACAAAATACCTTAGAAAAGTAAACCTACTTTCTCGTTTTGACCGGATTTCTGCGCTTGGGAAACATCGTTTTGCAGATCTCACAAATCGTTCCGTCGCATCCTCTCGCGGAACAATATTCCCTCCCGTAAAAGATGATCTGAAGATGGAGCTTACTCCAGGAACCCCTTGGGAAAAGGGCTTTCAGGTCCTCTTCGGTCTTTTTGACGTTCGCGCCATTGGTCAATTTCCACCGCTGGGCGAGGCGATGAATGTGGGTATCAACAGCGAATGCCGGATGCCCGAAGGCCTGGGACATCACCACCGAGGCGGTCTTGTGCCCCACCCCAGGAAGGGCCTCGAGATCCTCGAAATTGGCCGGCACTTCCCCTCCATGTTTTTTGACTAAAATTTCAGAAAGATCGCGAATCGCAGTCGCTTTTCGGGGCGCCAAGCCACACGGACGCACAATGGCATCGATTTCCGCCACCGAGAGCCGCCTCATTACCTCGGCATTATCTCCTCTTGCAAAGAGTGCCGGAGTCACCAAATTGACCCGGACGTCAGTGCACTGGGCCGACAATAAAACGGCTATCAGGAGGGTAAACGGATTGGAATGATCGAGAGGAACAGGCGTCTCGGGATAGAGCTCTTCCAGACGACGGAGAACGTAGGCAGCGCGTTCTTTTTTCAGCATGTCCTCTTGATGCCGGATATCCTCCCCAACAAAAGTACAAAAAAGCGGCTTCGTATTTCACGAAGCCGCTCGAAATCTGGATTGAGACAGCCTTTTAGTTTTTCGCTACCTTTCCGGCCTCCACCTTCGCTTTGGCGGCGTAATACATCTTGCGGGTGTGGCTATACTTCTTACGTCCCTTGAGGACATTAAGGGTCCGCTCCCAATCACCCCACTGAATCACGGTGATTTCAGCCTTGCGAGTCCCCCACTTCTTCATGGTTCTCAGGGTTGGATGATAAATATCGATGGTGTTCGTTCCTACGAGAGCCGAACCATAGTCATCGACGATATAGGTGTGAGGCAGTCCTTTAATCTTAAATTTTGTTCCGACGGGATACTTGGACCAGTCAGCAGCGGCACTGCGCACTTTCCCATATTTGAGGTTGGTTCCCAGAGCGTTCTTTTTCCCTGGCGCTCCGGGCTCGTTCTCCATGTGAGAGTAGGCGGTCGTCCGCACTACACGACTGCGTTCCTTGTAGCTATAACTTGGCGTCCCATACTTGTCCTTGGGAAGTTTGCTGCTCTTCTTAACCGCAATTTCGCAGACCGGAGCCGGATGGAATCCGTTAGGGCTCTTATTCGAACCGCTCTTCGCAGCGACTCTGGCGAATATCGAGCTATTGAAACTATGAATCCCGTCAATTTTGGCGGTAATGAACTCACTACAGCTGGAGAGAATAAGGGCGGAAAAAAGGGAGAGCATTGGTAGCTTTATCATGGGTTATGACAGCAGGTGTTTGCTGCGCAGCGGCTGGGTGCCTTGCGACGGCCTATCTCTCTAGTAATTTTTGGCAATTTTCAACCGAATTTTATTCACAAAAGAAAAAGGACTCAACCCGCTCATTATGAGATTTTTAGGAATATGATTCAAATAAAGATCTCGCTGAGGAAATGGAATATCGATCGCTTCCTCATTCAAAACCCGATTAATTGAGGAAATCCGGGAATCTTGAACCCAGACACGGCTCGCCAATTCGGGAACATCGACCCGAAGCTCAAAATTCAGTGAACTCGCACCATGGTCCTTGAAAAGTGTCTTTGGAGCGGGATCCGGGGAAATCCGTGAATCCTGTTGCGCAATTTTCAGCAGGACCTTTTTCACTCGCTCCGGATCCGTGCCATAAGCCACCTCGATCAAGGCCACGATTCGCGTCAGGGCACTGCTCCAAGCATGTTCTAATTTTTTGTAACCTTCCTCCTTACCATTCCCTAGTCACCTTGAATATGAAATCATTACTCCTTCTCACCCTCTTCGCCTCCCCCTTACTGAGCGCGGGAGAATTTTCGCCCGGGAATATCCCGGCCGATGCCCAGTGGTATCTCCATGCCGATGTCGAAAAACTTCGCGACACCACCATGGGAAAAACGATCATCAAGGCCCTTAAAAAAGAGCACGGACAAACACTTTCCGACGCCGAAATCTTTCTCGGTTTTGACCTTATCAGAGACGTCGCAGATGTCAGTCTCTTCGGCAATGGCAAGCATGACAAAGCCGCTATCATCATTCAGGGAAAAATTAATCGACGCCACCTGGAGAGCATGATCGTCGATGCCGACCAGTATCAATCCAACCTCTATCAAGGAGAAAAAATTCACAGCTGGCGTGACAAGGGAAAAGGTCAAAACGCCGCCTTCCACGGAGACACACTCGTCGTTGTCAGCGAGAAACCCGAACTCATCATGCTCACCCTCGACGTTCTTGCGAAACGCAAACCTCATCTTGAATCAGACAAAAACATTCCCGGAAGCTCGGTCATAATGGGCACAGCCAATATCGAAGCTCTCGACCTCCCTGTCGACAAAGGCTCCAAGATGCTCAAAAAAGCCAAATCTCTGAGTGCCTCTCTCACCGAGGTCGATAATCACCTCCGTGCCAATTTCGTTGTCTCAACCAAAGAGGAAAAAACGGCAGCCCGCCTCCAAAAAATTGCCGAAGGCCTCGTCGCTTTTGGAATGATGGCCGAACCCGATCTTGAAGAACTCAACATCGAGCACGGATCATCCGTCACCGGAAACCAGGTTTCCATGCACTTGACCATCCCCGTCGAAGAGGCCCTCGCCATTCTCGGGAGAATTAAGTAGCCTCTGCCCCGAATCCAATGATTGATCTCTCCGATTCCGATCTCGTCCTCGCCGCTCGCGGGGGCGACTTCTCGGCGTCGGACGAGATTGTTCATAGGCATCACGAAAAAATCTACGCCTTCCTCCACAAACTCACCGGACGCCGCGAAGATGCCGAAGACCTTACCCAGGAAACCTTCCTCCTCGCTCTTCGGAAACTCCACACCTTCAAAGAAGGCTGCCGCCTCCCCCCATGGCTCTTCACCATCGCGCGCCGCCAGGCCATCGCACAATGGCGGAAAGTAAAACCCACTTGCGAACTCTTCGACGCGGATCATCCGACAGAATCCGGCAGGCAACCCCATGACGCCGTCGCGCTCTGGAAGATTGCCAAGGAGAAACTAAAACGCGATGAATTCATCGCCCTCTGGTTGTTCTACCAGGAGGGTTTCTCCATCAAGGAACTCGCCAAAACTCTCCGCAAAACGACCCCACACATCAAAGTCATTCTCCACCGCGCCCGCAAGCGCCTCGGCGAACATCTCAACAACACACCCGACCTCTGGCTCCCCGGCCAAACTCTCTACCCAAGCACCACGCTATGAAAAAGGATCAACTCGAATCTCTCCTTCGTGCGCCAGTCGAAGCCGCCATCCCCCGGCCCGGTTTCGAAACCCGCATTCAGGCTCTCTCCCGCGAACCCTTTAAGGCCAGAAAGAAAAGCCGCTCATGGATCGCCATCCCGGCTTTCGCTGCCATCACTCTGGGCTTGGTCCTGTCCCGCCCGAATGACAAACCGGCTCCAGCTGTCGTCGTCGCACCTGCCATCGTCGTCGCACCTGCCCCCGTCGTCGAGGAAAAGGATGAGCCCCTCGGTTTTATTGAAGACACTGCGCTCTATCGTGAAATCGTAGCGGTCAAATCCGACGCCGAAAAAACGATGAGCTTTCTCTCCCGCTCTCTTCCTTCCCTGAGCCTGACGAAAAAGAAAAAGTGATCTCACTCCCGCAAGGTTTCCGGCTCCCGGGTAAAGCCATTCCTAAAGATAAGATCCTTACACACAGAAACGACGTTGATCAAGTCGCGGCCGAAGATGAGACCGATCAGCCCAAAGCGATATTTGTTTGAGCCTCTTAAATTCCCGTCGTTGACAAGGACAAAAGCTGCACAGACCACTTGCGCCAATTTGGGGGATTTTGAGTCGCATTTTAAGAGCTTACTTCTGCTTCCTCTTTTTCGGAGCTTTTTTGCTAGGTTTCAAGGGAGTCAACCCATCCTTGGGTTGATTCCAAAGGCGATAAGGGTCGTTATGTTTCCTCATCTCAGACAACAGGAGCGCTTCCATTTCCTTCAATTTATCAGCATGGGCCGGGTCCTCAGCCAGATCAGTCAACTTGCCGTCCTTCTGCCCATGTTCGGAGATGTATTCAAAAGGATTTTCCTTTAAATTAAACAACTGCGTCTCGCGCACCTTGCCATTCATGACGTCGTACTTGATCAACTTCCAATCCCCCTTCTTCACACAACGCATCCCCGGCTTGGTGCCTCCGGAATAGGTTCCGTAGAGCACATCGCGCACGACGTCCTTCTTCCCTTCCAGCACCGGACGAAAACTCACCCCTTCACTCGAAGCCGGAGCCTTCACTCCCGCAAAGTCACAAATGGTCGCCAACACATCGAGTAAATACACATTGCCCAAAGCCCTCGCGCCCGACTTAATGCCCGGCCCCTTCGCAATGAAGGGAACCTTCCAGGTGTGCTCGTAGAGATTCTGTTTCCCTTGCAAGCCGTGACGCCCAATCGCCATCCCATGGTCCGCGGTGTAGAAAATATAGGTGTTTTCCAATTCCCCCATCTCTTCGAGCTTCTTCAAAACACTGCCGACCTGTCGATCGATGTTTTCCGAGCAAGCAAACTCACGGCCCAATTCATTCCGAATCGTCCGCTCGTCACGCTTCTCCCAAACTCCTTTCACACTCACTTCGTCACGAAGATTTGGATGCCCGTGATGGAACGGATGTTCTCCCAAATAATTTTCGGGAAGTTCCGGCTGTTTTGGATTTGCAGGCGGGAGTGAATCTTTATCGGTGTGATTTACCGCGCCATATTTCTCCAACAACTCAGGCGTGCCATCACGCACGTCATGAGGATGCGAGAACCCAAAATAGATCAGGAATGGATCTTCGTCTTTCGAAGCCTCGCGCGCCGATAAATACTCTAGCACCTGCTTCCCATGCCAGGCACTCCCGGTCTCGGCGGTTCCGCCACGTTTCGTGGCATCGTGCCTCACCGTAAATTGCTTGTTCGCTCCCTCGTAGCTATTCCCCCGCTTGCAGGTCCGCATCGTATCGTAGCCGGCCTGATTAAAAACCGCCGCCATCGTATTGGCCTCCACCCCCTTGGGACAAAACTTGCCTCCCACCAACTTCGCCGCATTCGGCAAATGCCACACCGTGCGACCACACATCACCATGTGACGCGATGGCGTGCAAACTGCTCCCGAAAACGAGCCCATATGATGGGCCCCATCCAGCGTCGTTCCTCCCTCCGCCAGTTTGGAAAGCACCGGCGTATCGAGAATCGACTTGGGATTGTAGACCTTAAGATCCAGCGGCGATTGGTCGTCCGCAATAATGAAGAGAATATTGGGCCGTTTTTCCTCCGCAGCTTCCGAAAACAGAGAAAGCGACAAACCGAAAAGAAGGCAGAGGGAAGATTTTGATCTCATTAGGAAGGTATCTCTACGATTTCCCTCGGAAGAGATCTATCGCCAAGTTCCTAAAATGACTCCCTCTTCCCCTGCCCTCGTTTTCGGAGGCAAAACGCGGTTCAGGATTAAAAAACCGGTCACGGCCGAGACAGCTGAGCACATGAGCACATCAAGCCGCTCACTTCCGTCACAGGGAAGGCCGAACCACCATCGCACCTTTCAGGAGCTGACAGCACCGGAGAACCAGCCAAATCCCATCACATCACCAGACAGTTTTCATCGAAAGTGATAGCACTCCAACAAAGAAAAAAATCACCAAAGAACTTCGGGATCGCAGCTTTGCAAGCGATATTTTTTCTTGTGATTTTTTTACGAGACAACTCGAGAAAATGGGGTTGCTTGCGTCGTCCCCAAAATCGCGGACAACAAAAAACGAAAAGTAAGAAAATGAAACTGATTACAAGTATCGCTACCGCCATCGCCCTTCTCGCACCTCTCACTGCTCAGGCAGAGAAAAGCTCGAAAGCCGCTCCGACCATCGTCGGTATCGCCGCAAGCAATGAGAACTTTACGACCCTTGTCGCCGCAGCCAAGGCAGCCGGACTCGTCGAAACCCTTTCAGGTGAAGGTCCCTTCACCGTCTTCGCACCCACCGACGAAGCTTTTAAAAAACTCCCTGCCGGAACCGTAGAGTCTCTCCTTAAGCCAGAGAACAAGGACAAATTGGCAGCTATTCTCAAATATCATGTTGTTTCCGGAAAGGTGATGGCCGCTGATGTCAAGCCCGGTAAAGTCACCACCGTTCAGGGAAGCAAAGCCACCATCAAAGTCACTGACGGCAAAGTCACAATCGACGGAGCCAACGTTGTCAAAACCGACATCGTCGGTAGCAACGGAGTCATCCACGTTATCGACGCGGTCATCCTTCCAAAAGGTTAAATAGACGACTTGTCGCCTCACCTACCAGCGGGCATCCTTTCGAGGCTGCCCGTTTTTTACTTCATGATCATTCGCCTCTTCCTCTTCCTCGCTTGTGCCTCCCTCGTCGCCCAAGAGACCCCGAACAATCTCCAACAAGGCAAACTCGTCGCCTGGTGCATCGTCCCATTCGACGCCTCCAAGCGATCCCCAGAACAACGTGCGGCCATGCTCAAGGAACTTGGCCTCACCCGCAGTGCCTACGATTGGCGAAAAGAACACGTCGCCACTTTCGAAGAAGAGATCCTCGCCTACAAAAAACACGACATCGAATTCTTCGCCTTCTGGGGCGAGCACCCCACAGCCTTCCAGCTTTTTCAAAAGCACAAGATCAACCCCCAAGTGTGGAAGATGTTTGCTTCCCCCAAAGGCAATAGCCAGGAGGAAAAAGTCATCCAAGCCGCAAAGTCTCTCGAATCACTCGCTAAGCGCACGGCCGCCGCCAACTGCAAGCTCGCGCTTTACAATCATGGTGGATGGAGTGGAGAACCCGCCAACCTCGTTGCCGTTTGCCAAAAGCTTCATGAAATCGGACACAGACACGTCGGCATCGTCTACAACTGGCATCACGGCCACCGTCGTATCAACTCCTGGGCAAAAGACCTCACCTTAATGAAGCCCTACCTTCATTGCCTCAACCTCAATGGCATGAAAGAAAGCGCGGCATTCAAAATCCTGCCCCTCGGCCAAGGCGAACACGAAACCTCCATGCTCCAAACGCTCATCAAGAGCGGCTACTCCGGCCCGATCGGCATCCTCGACCATCGAAACGACACCGACTCAAAAATCGCCCTCAAGGCAAATCTCGACGGCCTGAAAATCCTCAAAAATCAGCTGAAACTTAAATAACCCCATCACTCGTAAAGAAAGGACATCCCTTGCAAATGGAATTCACCCTTGAAAAATCGGGCGATAAAGACGACTGCCTCTCTGGGTATATTTGTTCTATTCCACATCATGATTCCTCGATTACTGACACTCGCCACTGTTCTGCTGTTTTCTCAGGGTTCCGCTCTTTCCCAAGAGCTTGGCAAGAAACAACCCTTCCGGGGCAAACTCACTGATCCTCAACTTCAGGGATACCAAATCGCAGCTTGGCCGATGGTGAAGCATGCCACAAGCTTCGAGATTGATGAGAAGGGTCGCTTCTTCTCCATTGAATCGGATCGACTGAACGGCGGAGGAATCCTCGACATTCGGGGCGAAGGCACACTGACGGCGGGAGATTTCCGCCTCCAGACCATTGAGGACCGCCGCAAACAGCTTCTTGCTGACAAGAAGTTCAAACCAAATTTCTTCACCTCTGTCTCCGAGCGCGTCGCCCGACTGGAGGACGTAAACGGAGACGGGATTCCCGACAAGCGCACCGAATATGCCGAGGGCATCAACGACGTTCTCGACGGCGTAGCCTTTTCGGCTCTTGCTGTTGATGGAACCCTTTATCTCACCTGTATCCCTAACCTTTGGAAGTTTGAGGACAAGAATGACGACGGAGTGGCGGACTCCCGCGAGAAGATGTTCACCGGGTTTGGAGTGCGGACGAGCATGATGGGGCACGACCTGCATGGCATTATTCGTGGACCAGACGGAAAGCTTTACTGGAGTGTTGGTGACCGCGGCTACAACGTGACCACCAAAGATGGTAAGAACTTCGCGGCCCCGAGCCGTGGAGCGATCTTCCGCAGCGATCCTGATGGCTCCAACTTCGAGGTAGTCCACCACGGATTGAGAAACCCGCAGGAGCTTGCCTTCGATCAATACGGTAACCTTTTCACTTTCGACAATACCGGCGACATTGGTGACAAGGCCCGCGTGGTCTACGTTTTGGAAGGAGCGGACTCTGGTTGGTATGAGGAACACCAGGCGGCCCACCAATACCGGTCACGGCTCGACTTTGCGGACATTGCCCTTCCAAAGTCAATCTGGGTTTCCGAGCAGATGTTTGCTCCGCGGAATGAAGTGCAGCCGAAGTGGATTTTACCACCGGTGGCCAATATCGGTAATGGACCATCGGGGGTCGTCTACCTGACCGGCGAATCACTTCCGGAAGATCTCCGCGATACTTTTCTGGTGTGCAATTACCGTGGTAACTCCAAGACCTCCCAACTCCTCTCAGTTCGGCCTCAATCAAACGGCGCTGGCTTTAAAGTGGATGGTGCCAAGGAGGTCATGAGCGGTGTCGCCAGTTCCGATGTGGACCTTGGATACGATGGTCGCATCTACGCCCTCGACTTTGGTGGTGGATGGACGAAGAACAAGAACGCCTCCATCCAGGCGATCGAGTCTCCCAAACATCTCGAAAACAAATCAGTCAAAGAGACCCAACAATATTTTTCCTACGGCTTCGGAAAGGCCAAGTCCGATCGCCTTGCAGAGCTTCTCAATCATCCAGATATGCGGGTTCGCCAGCGGGCCCAGTTCGAGTTGGTCAAGCGTGGAGAGAAAGAAAAGCTCTCTACAGCTGCAAAGTCCGGCAAAGCAACGACCACACGTCTGCACGGAATTTGGGGTCTGGCACAGCTGGCTCGAAAAGAGACCTCTCTGGTATCGATATTGATCGGCCTCACCGAGGACAAGGACCTCGAAGTCCGGGCCAACACCTGTCGCTCACTTGGAGATCTCAAGACCAAGGAAGCGGTGGCAGTGCTCCGGGAAAAACTCACGGATTCCTCGCTTCGCGTACGGAGCCTCTCGGCCATTGCCTTGAGTAAATGCGGAAGTCTCGCCGACGCGCCCACGATCTGGAAACTCATCGAGGAAAACAAGGGTGAGGACCTCTGGATCCGTCATGCCGGCATCTCAGCCCTCAAGAATCTCAAGGACAACGCGGGCGCCGTCGCAAAGATGTCCTCCCCGAGTGAAGAAGCGAGGCTCTGCGCCGTGATTCTTTTGCGCAGGCTGGACGATCCGGCGGTGGCTGGCTTTGTCGGTGATGCGTCGAAGCAGGTTCAGATCGAAGCCATCCGCGCGGTCTACGATCGCCATCTGACGAGCGGCTTTCCTGCGCTCGCCCAGCTGACTGGAAAGGCCTCGGAGTTTGCCAATACCGTTCAGCGTCGCATTCTTTTCGCCAGCTTCTGGATGGGGCAGCCGAGAGATGCGGCCCGCGTAATGGAGATGGCTGGCGACTCCAGAGTCGACGGAAGGGTGCGCGAGACCGCACTGCGGGCCCTTTTGCGTTGGAACAATCCTCCCACCATGGATCCCGTCACTGCGATGTATCGTCCGGTTGAAAAACGTGACACAAAGTTGCTGGCCGCCCTGACCGTGCCGCTTCGCAAGGCGATGCAGAACGCGAGAGGAAAGGAGCAGGCTCTCGCTCTTGAGCTCGCCAAGGCGGTGAATCTGCCGATGTCGGCCGACGCTTTGGAAGCACAAGTCTTCGATGAGTCATTGGAATCAGGAATTCGTGTCGCGGCCCTGAATACCGTGGCGGGTCAGAACAAAGGAAAGATCCCCGCGATCGTCAAAAGGCTGAAAGGCACCAAGGACGGCCAAGTTCAGGCGGCCCGTCTTGGGCTCATGTTCGAGGCAAAGCTGCCCGGAAGAATCAAGGCAGCAGAGGGATATCTCAAGACGACGAACCTCCCTGTCGTTCGCGCTTCCCTGGCATTGTTGGCAACGGATGCCGGAGGAAAAGAGATCATGACCAAGGTCTGGAGCAATCCGGGTTCGGTAATGAAGGAAGCAAGACTCGATGCCTATCTCGCTCTCGCCTCTTCAAACGATGCTGGTCACAAAAAGCTCGCGGCCGAATTTTCAGCCAATCCGGCCGAGCTACAGAAACTTTCCCTCCATGGTGGAGATGCCGCAGCCGGAGCTATTGTTTTTCAGAACCAAGGAGCCTGTATGCAGTGCCATATGATTGGTGGAAAAGGTGGCGTGCAAGGCCCGGCGCTCGACACCATCGGCAAGCGACTTTCAGGCGAAAAGATCCTCGAGTCCCTGGTGAACCCCAGCGCGGAGATTGCCGAGGGATATGGCCTCTTCACCCTCACCACGAAATCCGGAGAGGCGCTGGCAGGGCGACTCGCAAAAGAAACAGGGACCGAAGTTGAGTTGATCCTCCCCACTGGCGAAACGAAGACAATCCCCAAAGATCAAATCAAGGAGCGCGCCGGACCAAGCTCAGCGATGCCCCTGATGGCCCTGGCTCTGCCACCCAAAGATCTCCGCAACCTGATCACTTATCTCGCTTCGCTGAAAACCGAAGCCAAGGCCAAGGGACACTAAGACGACTTCAAGCTCTCCGAAACAGATCTCGGTATCAGCGCTCAAGTGGATCAACAGATTCACTTGTGCATCGCCACCAGCACCGACCCCAGCAAGGCCAGGCCCGTCCCGATTGCTTTCCTCATCGTAAATTTTTCTTTGAGGAAAATGTAAGCCAGCACGATGATAAACACCGTCGAAAGCTGATTGAAAATCGCAGCTCTTCCGGCAGGGAGATACTTGAATCCCCCGACCCAAAACAAGGTCGCCATAAAGGCCCCCAGAATCGCCATCGGAATCATCGTCTTCCAGGTATCGCGACGCCGAAAGCCCAAAAACAAATGCGCCATCGTCTGAGGTCTCGAAAGCGCGGCCCAAAGTATCATCACGAGACTAGCGATCAAAAAACGATATCCCGTCACCCAAACCACCGAGACCTCGCGGTAAACATCGCGCACCATCAAGATTCCAATTGCCATGATGACATGGGCTCCCGCTGCCAGCGCCACTCCGGTCCAGAGATCCCGCGGCACCTTGATCTCATTCGTCATAGTAGCCCCGACGAACACTCCCGAGATCACCAGGGCTCCCCCGATCAATTCCCAAGGCCCGAGAACTTCTCCAAACATCACCAGTCCCACCAGAGCAATCGACGGGGCATAGGCACAATCCGCCAGAGCCTGCAAACTCGCCCCCAGCCGATTGAGCGCCGCCGCGATCATGGTGTCCGCGAGGGAAATCCCCAAAACCGCGCTGGCAACCAGCCGCAAATGATCACTCACCTCAATATCGGGCAGCCAGCCCTCCCCCAATCCCAGAAGCAATAGCGCCAGACATACCAGCGCGACACAGTTCTTAAAAAACGTCAGCGGCAGCGGAGGAATCTGCAATCCCGAAACCCGCATCAGAATCACCGACACCGCCCAAAAAGCAGCCGAGCCCATCGCACAGGCATCTCCGATCGACATGCCGGGAAGATGACCGGTTTCGTCCCAATGGCAATGCCGGGCTCTACTTCTTTCGCATCCTCCCCGCCCGATGCTCCACGCGGACAATCAAGCCACCAATGAAAAGCACCATGACATTGAAATAGACCCAGAGAAGGACCACCAAAAAGGACCCGATCAATCCATACACACTGAAGCTCGACGTCACCGAAATCGCGGTGAAAACCCGGCTCCCGACTTCCCACAATCCCGCCGCCACCAGACTCCCCATAAAACACAACTTCCGGCTCACGCTCTCCTTGGAAAGAAAACGATAGAGCAAGGTCAGAATGATCACGTTCACCACCGATCCAATTGCAAAGGTGGTATATCGCGAGACCGACGGAAAGCTTGGAAAATACTCCGCACTCACCTCGCTCACGCCCCGTAAAATCAAGCCACCCACAAACATCACCACCACAAAGAAACACAATCCAAGAATGATCAGGAAAGATCGCAGGCGACTCGAAAGCGCCAACTTCACCTTCGCCCAAAGCCCTTGGTACTTCGCCTTCTTCTTCACATCCCAGATCCGATAAAACCCCCGGTCGATTTGCGTGAAGACCAGCGAAGCGGTGAGAAAAAACGCCACCGCAGCAATCGGACCATTGACCAAGGCTCGATCCTGAACCTGCGCGAGAATCTCCGCCAAAGACTGCGCCACCTCCGGAGACATCTGCGTCGAAATCACCTCAAGAATCTCCTCCCGCGCATTGGCCCCTTTCTCCACAAAGCGAAAGAAATATCCCACTCCCGCCACCAGGACCATCATCAGCGGAAACAAAGAAAGCGCCGCATAAAAGGCCACCCCTGCCGCCAGCGAGGCACATTCATAGTGCCCCCAAGCATGCGCCACCGCCGAGATCCGTTTCACCATGCACAGAGCCTAGTGACATCAAGCGCCCCAACAAGCTTACTCCGCTCGAGTCAACCGGCTTTTCGGGAACTTACTTTTTTAAGCGCGACGAACGCTAGAATCCAATCACTTACATTTCGAAACCGTTTTACTTGTGATTTACAGGCAAAATGCGAAGGGTCATTTCATGGTAAGACACACCCCTTCTCTCGCCCGGGGACTCGCTAAATGAAATCCGCACCCTCACTCACCACCGATCCCATCTCATCGCTAATCTGGAGAATCGCTCTCCCGATGAGTATTGGGATGTTCTTCAACACAATGTTCAACGTGGTGGACACCTACTATGCCGGCAAGCTCGGCACCGAAGCCCTGGCCGCCCTCGCTCTTTCCTTCCCCGTCTTTTTCATCATCCTCTCTGTCGGCAGCGGCATCAGCCAGGGCACCACGGCTCTCCTGGCCAATGCCCTCGGCGAAGGGAACACCAACGACTGCCGACGCTACCTCTCACAAGCCATCTTCTTTGTCATCATCGGCTCTCTCATCATGGCCGTTGCCGGATGGCTCACCTCCCCGATCATCTTCAAATCACTCGGAGCATCCGGAAGCTATCTCCAGACCTGCCTCGACTACATGAACGTCATCCTTGCCGGATCCGTTCTCATGCTTCTCCCCATCGTCCTCAACTCCGCCCTCTCTTCTCAGGGCAACACCATTCCCTATCGCAACTACCTCATCGCAGGATTCGTCGCCAACTGTCTCCTCAATCCTCTCTTCATTCTCGGCTGGTGGGGCCTCCCAAAAATGGGCGTGGCCGGACTTGCGCTCGCCACTCTGGTCGTCCATCTCGGCGGCATCATTTACCTTTGGGGCCATCTTCAAAAATCCGAGCTCTTCAAAAAAATCACTCCCCGGGAACTCGCACCCGATTGGGCCATCCTCAAAAAAATCGCCGGCCAAGCCATCCCAGCCGGACTCAACATGCTCACCATCGCCATCGGGATGTTTGTCATCAATTGGTTTGTGCAACACTTCGATAAGGAAGCCATCGCCGCCGCCGGAGTCGCGATGCGCGTTGAGCAGATCATCCTCATGCCTACCATCGGCCTCAACTTCGCCGCCCTAAGCATCATCGGCCAAAACCACGGAGCCAAACTCCCCCACCGCGTCCGCGAAGCCTGGGTAACCAACATCAAATTCGGAGCCATCATCATGTTCGTCGGAGGCTTCGTCCTCTACTTTCTCCGCGAGCCCGGACTTCGTTTCTTCACCGATGACGAAGCGGTCATTGCCATCGGCTACGACTGCCTCCTCGTCTCCGCAGTCACCCTCGCAGCCTACCCCATTCTCTTCGTCACCGTCTTCGCCTTCCAGGGACTCAAGAAACCCATGATCGGCCTCTGGATTGGCCTCTACCGCCAACTCATTGCGCCCATCCTCATTATCCACACCTTTACCTTCACCCTCGCCTGGGGACTCTGGGGAATCTGGTGGGGCATCTCCATCGTCACCTGGAGCGCCGCCCTCTTCATGCTCGTCCTCGGCTGGCGAAAGATAGGAAAAGAACAGTAGGCGCCTCCAAATCTCGCCTCAACCGCGATGTTCCGCATTCTCATCCCCCTCTCCCAAGAAAGCTCGCCGCTCCCAGCTCGCCGGCTCAGAGCCAAGATCGCATTTCCCATTGGCATCATTCCCCAATCCCCCTAGCGTCCCACCACTCACTCATGATTGCCAAGCTCCTAATCCCCGCTCTCCTATGCGCCTCCGCTCTCGCTGCCGATAAACCCAACATTGTTCTCATCATCGCCGATGACATGAACTGGGACGACAGCGGCGCTTACGGCCATCCAAAAATCCACACCCCCAACATCGACGCGCTCGCCAAAGGCGGCATGCTTTTCGAACACGCCTACCTCACCGCCAACTCCTGCAGCCCGAGTCGTGCCAGCATCATCACCGGACGATACCCTCACAACACCGGCGCAGAGCAACTCCACTGGCCGCTTCCCAAAGAGTCCCTTACCTTCGTCGAACAACTCAAGGCCTCCGGCTACTACACCGCTGCCGCCGGAAAGTGGCATCTCGGCAAGGACGTCGTCGATCGTTTCGATGACGTCTTCGAAGCCTCCACCGCCGGATTCATTCTCCCCACCGGAGCCGACAAAAAATCCGGCAAGATGATCGCCAAGTCCCCCAGCGGTTGCGAAGACTGGCTCTCCACCTTGCAAAACCGCCCGAAGAAAAAACCCTTCTTCCTCTGGTTCGCCGCCCTCGATCCCCATCGCGAATACGAAAAGGACGCCTTCCAGCCTCCTCACAAATCAGACTCGGTT
>JAKMEV010000419.1:0-2017 GCA_022425785.1 Akkermansiaceae bacterium
TATTTGATGGCATAAGTCTCACCGGGCTTGGAATTCCAGGTCAGGGTGAGCAACCCATCGGCGGACGTGTAGTCAATCTCAGTAATGGTCGGTGGACCGGGACCTCCCACTTCAACAATCTGAAAACCGTTCATTGGAGCACGTTTCACATTGTCGCCGCCGCCGAGCTGGTCGGCAATGGATTGAATCTTAATATTGGGAGCGGTTAAGTCAGTGAGAATCACATAGTTTGAATCAAGCCCTTGGCCTTGACCATCCGTCCCGTCACCGGTTGCCTGTTTGTAGGTGCCATCGAAGGTGGCGGTATCGTAACCATACTGTGCGGCAAGGACGTTCTCTCCGTTGTCCGTGTCCAAAATTTGATAGACGCCACCACGGTTACCATTACTGCCGCCATCGTAGTAGATATACACGTCGTAATTGGCGTATGGGATCTCCGTGATCGTCCATCCCTGAGGTCCACCATTATTATCCATGCCGCCGTTCATCATAAGGCGATCGCCATCGGCGGCGGCGGGGGTGCCGTCAAGAATCACATTGCCATTGGCCCAGCTAGTCTGCACCGAGACAGTCGTCGCCAGCAAGGTTCCGCTATCGTCTGTGACCTGTTGAGTTCCCCAATTGCCCTGCATCACGTTGTTCCAGTTCGTTTGAGGAACAATGCCAGCCGTGCTGGTGGGTGGCACCACGTTGTTTTGCGCGTCTTCAGGAGAGCTCCCGTCGCCGGCATTACTTGGTCCGGTATTCACGCCGATCGAGCTGGCCATCGCCGTGGTTGAAATGCTGGCCATAGCGGCGGCAAGGGCCAGAATACTTGAGATTTTAGTGAAACGGATCATTGATTTCTTTTGGCTGGATTTCGATGTTGAGGAGGGAAACGCTTGAAAGGTGACTCTGCGGTTGGCCTGTCCTTAATTTCCCCTCTCCAACTCGTCAAGCTGCACTAAAAACCCAACCTGTCCTAAAGAGGACAGGTTATTCAAAGGAACGCCCTGTGAATACCACGTTCTCTTTTTACCAATCGACTATTTCCGCAAAGGCTTACCGGCCCGATAAGATTCCAGTTGTTTCCGTAGTTCGGTGGTATCCGTTGCGCCAGCCAGCTCAATCGCTTTATTTTGCCAGCGAATGGCATCATCAAACCGCCCCACCTCGGCATAAGCCGCCGCCAGAGTATCCAGGGTCGGGCCGATTTGGTAGTTCGACAGCTTGCAACAGCGCTCCGCCAACTCGACCGCTTTGGCACCATTGCGCAGTTCCGCATCGGGATGGGTTGCCCGAATCCACGCCAGGTTATTCAAAGCCGGAGGAAGGTCCGGCCCGAGATTCAAGGCCCATTGATAGTGCCGGGCCGCCTCCGGAATCGCACCTTGATCGCGATACCCGTTCCCAATCGCGGCATGCATTGTGGCATGGTCGGGATGCCCGTTTTGCACCGTAAATGGTTGGCCAAGAACTTCGCCGGCGAGGCCCTGGAGACTCAAGCCGAGGTTCTTATGCGTAGCTGTCCAGTTGGGTTCGCTGGCAAGCGCTTGATGGAAGTTCTCGAGCGCATCGGCGTATTTCTTTTGCCGGTGAAAGGTCACGCCCAGACTGTTATGGGCCGCGGCGTATCCAGGCTCCAACTGCAGCGACTTTCGGAAGTGCTTTACCGCTCGCTCCGTCTCCCCTTTTCCCAGCAAGGCAATTCCAAAGCTGTTATGCGCCAGAGCATAGTCCGGCTTAATCCGAACAGCCTCCCCCAAATGCTTGATCGCGTCTGCCTCCCGGCCCTCGTTATGTCGAACCAAACCCAAATAATGGTGCGCGGAGGAGTTCTCGGGATCCAACTTCAGCGCTTCCAAATAGAGTGGCACTGCTTGCTCCGGACGACCGGAATTCTGCAGACCTAACCCATACTCCACCTGAAGCTCGACGGCCGATTTGACGGCGGCCCGCTCCACTTTCGAGTGACTCACAAGTTGTCCGGGAATAGGTGCCGCTTGCGCGATCCGCTCCGAGCGATCTCTCTCACTGT
>JAKMEV010000426.1:0-8032 GCA_022425785.1 Akkermansiaceae bacterium
TGGTATGACCGCTATGCGGAGATTAGGCAAAAAGACCAGTAATGGACTGAGCGGCGCTTGATTACGACCAGCACAGCCCGGGAGGCTGACTCAAATCCCAACAAACCCCGGACCTCGGGACCTTAAATCAATTTTCCACATACTGAAAAACTAATATTATGGCTGACACACAGTCGATCATCGCACTGAACATTGGCTCGCAACGGATTTCCATGGGTGTTTTCACCACCGCCAAGAATAACTTGGTTCTGAAATCCTACCGGGCAACTAGTATCCTCGCCGACCCGGCGACCGAAGCGGCTCGCATTCCGCAGGTCCAGTTGGCAATCAAAGAACTCGCCAAGAGCCTGAAGCTCGGCAGCCAGAAAGCGGCATACGCCCTTGCTGGTCAGTCGGTCTTCATTCGCTTCGTCAAGCTCCCGCCTCTCGAGGACGAAGGAATGGACGAGCTGGTGAAATTCGAAGCCCAGCAGAATGTTCCCTTCCCCATCGATGAGGTTGTTTGGGACTGGGAAAAGCTGGAAACGGGCGGAATCGACACCGAAGTCATTCTGGTAGCCATCAAGTCCGAGTCGCTCAATGACTTGAACGCCGTCGTTTCCGAAACCGGTCTGGGAACGCGTTTGGTGGACTCCGCGCCCACGACGCTCTACAACGCGCTGCGGTATAATTACCCTGATCTACAGGAAAGCACTTTGCTGATCGATGTTGGAGCCAAGACCTCCAACCTAATTTACGCGGAAGGCTCCAAGTTCTTCACCCGCAGCGTTGCGATTGGAGGAGCCGTTCTTACCTCTGCCATTGCGAAGGAGTATAACGTGTCCTTTGCCGAAGCGGAAAATTCCAAGCTCACCAACGGATTGGTCACCCTCGGAGGAGGGCATGCCACACAGCTCGACGAGACGGCCGCCGCACTTGGAACGATTATTCGCAACAGCCTGACCCGCCTGACAGCGGAAATTCAGCGCACTAACACTCTCTTCCGTAGTCAGCATGGAGGATCGGCCCCGGCCCGCGTCATGCTCGCCGGCGGATCCGCAAATCTCCCGTATCTCAAGGAATTCCTTGAGGAAAAGCTCAACCTCCCCGTGGAGTTCTTCAATCCCCTCCAGCGGATCTCCGCCGGTAAGGGAGTTGATGTTGATGCTCTCGCCTCGGAGGCCCACACTCTGGGTGAGCTGGTGGGGCTGGGTATTCGTGCCGCCGAGAAGGCCACAGTTTCCATTGACCTCGTTCCCGAGGCCGTTCAGGCACAGCGGGATATCACTCGCCGGAAGCCGGCCTTAATTGCGGCCGCAGCTCTTTTCCTCGCTGGATTGGGAGCCTGGGCATTCTTCAAGCAGACTTCTATTGCGGCTGCCAACAAGCACCTTAAGGGGCTTGAGTCGGAAGGGGTTGAGTTGCAAGCCCCGGCTGCCAAGATTAAGACAGTTCTTAAAAAGGAGCTTGAGAGCAAGCAGCTGATCGACTCCTATGCCGCTGCCGAGAATGGTCGCCTCAGTTTGGTTAATTTACTCAATGATATTTCCAGCCACTTTGCCAGTGACCAGGTATGGCTAACTGAGCTCGAGCCGCGCTCGGGATACAATCCGACCGGAGACGAGCGAAGCAAAGGAATTTTTGATGAGAGCTTCACTTCCCTCGTGAATGGCAAGTCGCCTATAAAAAAAGATGCTGCCGATGCCAACTGCATACTCATTAAAGGGCTCTATCGGAAAGATCAGCAGGACGTCTACGCGCTTCTGAAGAAGCTCCGCAATTCGGAACATCTCAAGTTCACTTGGACCGGAGGCGGGAGACGCCCGAAGGAAACTAACCTGACCGATGACCAGATCATGAAGATCGAAGCGGCGATCGATGATGGTGAAGGGAAATATGCCGCACCATTCGAGATGTTAATCCCTCTCAAAACTCCAATTTCAGTCAAATAATTTTAATTTAACGATTACCAATCATGACCTGGTTCAAAGAAAACAAATTCCTCGGCGGTTTGATCGTCATTACGGTGATTTTCGCAGGAGTCATCATCTCTCTGGGGATGAAACTTCAGGAGACTCTTGACGAGAAGATTTCCGAAGTGGAAACCGAGGAGAATGCCCTCAAAGATATGAAGGGCCTGAATCCCTATCCGACTCCCGAGAGCGCCAAGGCGAAAACCGACAGCCTGAAGGAGCTAATCGGCGACGCTAACAAGATGCAGGCCAAGTTCCTGACATTTAAGCCCGAGAGCACTGCGCCGATTCCGGTCAATGAATTCTCCGCTCTGCTGAAAGATACTGACGCGAGGGTTCGCGAGCTCTTCGAGGGGGAAATCACTCTTCCCGAGACCTTCTACCTTGGTTTCGAAGACTACAAGTCGGAGTTGCCGAGGCCAGAGGCCACCGGAGAGTTGGCCTACGAACTCAAAGCCATCGAATGGCTGATGGGGCAGTTGGCAGCCGCCAATGCAACGGATGTGGGCGGTATTGTGCGTCACGAGATTCCTTCCGAAAAGGGAGAGTCTTGGGATGGTGCAGCTGCTCCAGCCCGTGGAAGGAAAACTTCCAGAGGTCGGAGTGCAGGCGTGAGACGTGGGCCGTCTCTCCCCAAGATCGCCAATCGCATGCCGCTCGAACTGCTCTTCAAGGGGCCGGAGTCCGCTTTGCGTGATGTTCTGACTGCGATGGCTGACTCGGATCAATACTTTTTCGATCTTCGGATCGCCCGGATCAAAAACCAAGCTCCAATACCAACCAAGCCAAGGGGCGCGGTTGCCGCTTCTGCCGCCGCTCCGAAAAGCGACGAGGGATTTGGAAATCTGGATGGTGGGGGAGCTGAGGAGGAAGCTCCGGTTGGCGCTCGGACAAAAATTCTCGATCGTATCGCAGGCGGTGACGATATCACGGCCTATCTCCGTGCTGATCTACTCCTCTTCACGGATGGTCAGCAATTTCCAGTAATCAAATAAACACCTACTATTATCATGTCCTGGATGTCTCAAAATTATCATATCGCCTCACTCGCAGGCGGTGTCCTGGTCCTCGGTGGACTGGGCTACATGGCGCAAAGCAACGCCAAAGAAGTCGAAGAGGGTTTTGCCCAAATCGGCGGCAAGAAACAAGAAACGACGACCGTGGTTGGAGTTGAGGAAGTCGCCAAGGTTACTAAATCTCTCAGCGGTGCAAATCCTCTCATTTCCAAACCCACGCCTGCAGGGCGCGAGGTAGATCTTTTCACGAGTGTCGATCTCTTTATTAAAGATGCAGATGCTTCCAAGGTGATCGATCTTCTCCAGGAGCCTGATGTGCATCCACCAATTCCCAACAAGTGGTGGGTAGAAAATCGCGTTGATCCCAGTTGGTCCAACGCGCCCAAGGAGGACAAGGATGGCGACGGTTTCTTCAATGGAGAGGAGTATAGGGCGAAGACCGATCCTTCCGATTCCACCAGTCACGGGAATCTCATTGATAAGCTTGAAGTTGTTTCAGTGAAATCGGACCTTTGGTTCCTCGATTTCAGTGGTGTGATCGGAACAGGCACTCAGTTTAAATTTCAGTTCAAGCCTGACGGAGGAAGGGTATCTGAAAACAGAATCCCAGCCTCCAAGGAGCTGAAAATTGGTGAATTCTTCTATCCGGAAGAACCCGGAATGCGACGTTTCAAGCTGTTGAAAGTGGAAAGCAAGGAAGTTAAGGGTAAATTTGGCCCGAGGAAGAGAGATTTTGCTCATGTCGAGGATCAGCGTCCCAATAAAACCGGGCAGGTTTACATTATTCCTTACCGTATTCAAAAAGACGAAAAATTAGACAACACTCGTTTCGATCACACCGTGTCCTTCCGGCTCAATGCCATTGGGAAAACGGGTGACACCTTCGATATTGAAGAGAATGGGACTTTTGTGATCCCCCAAGGAGATGAAAAGATTCAGTGTAAGCTCGTCGCTGTGGAAGTTGACAAGGCAGCACTCAAGCAGGGGAAAGTCGTTGTCACGTCGGTGAAGGTCGATTATGGCGCAGCAAACCCTATAGAAATCAACGTTAACTAAGAAAAAACCCTAGGAATTGTGGGAATCTGAAGAAAATCTTACAGGTTTTCGAAAAAAAGCTTCCCAGACCCCCCCTAAATCAACAAATATTCAACCAGATCATGCAGAAAAGACACACACCTCTTACCAATCGCACGATGTTTGCCCTCGCGGCTCTCGTCGTCTCACCCATGGCCCATGGGCAGGACTTGGTAGGTCAGGAACTTGTTCGCCGCCAGGAGGCAGTGAGAAGTGCTGACGCTCTTCTTCTCGAAGGCCGTAAGGCTTACACGGAAGCAGACTACGAAACCGCAGTCCAGAAATACAAGGCCGCCCTCGATACCCTGCCATTCGGCTCCGCGACATCTGATCGCCGTGCTGTGGTAAAGCAGCACCTTCAGGATGGCTCCGTTGCTCTCTCGCAACAGTATCGCCTTACCGGAAAGTATGACGAAGCCCGCAATCTTCTTGAGGATGTGGATGCGGCCGATCCCGGGAACGCTGCGGCTGAGAAGGGCCTCGAGTATCTCGACGATCCGACTCGCACCAACCCGAGCCTCAGCGACGAGCACAGCCAGAACATTGATAAGGTTCGCCGCTACCTCTACAAGGGAAATGGATACTACGATCTCGGCCTTTACGACAAAGCCGAGGAAGAATTTAAGAACGCGATTCGCATTGACCCATACAACAAGGCCGCCCGCCGTTGGTTGGAGAAGTGCTCCGCGATTAAGTCCGACTACTACCGCGCCGCCTTCGACCAGACTCGTGCCCGCATGCTCATGGAAGTCGACCAAGCATGGGAGCTCGCTATTCCACCTGTTAATGACGACAATAATATTATCCCTGATGGACCTGGTGAGGTATCCCGCTCAATGTCCATTGCTGCCAAGTTGCAGCAGATCGTGATTCCAGTCGTTGACTTCAGTAACACCACCGTGGAAGAAGCCATTGACTTCCTTCGCATTCGCTCCATCGAGTTGGATCTTGGAACTCTCGATGAGAAAGAGAAGGGTGTGAACTTCGTGGTTCGCAAGCCCAAGGTGGTAGACGCTGCCGACGATTCACTTGATGCCGAAGGCGGTCTTCTGGGTGATGCGGTCGATCCAAGTGCTGTTACCATCGACAAACTCTATCTCACAAACGTGCCACTTCAGGTTGCCTTGCAGTATATCTGCGACAAGGCAAAGCTTCGTTACAAGGTTGACGAATATGCCGTGACTTTGCTTCCGCTGACCAGCGACGAGACTGATGACATTGTCACCCGTCGTTGGAGTGTGCCTCCCACCTTTGAGAACTTTCTCGATAGTGGTGGTGGTAGCGATGGGGCGACCGGAGATGCCGATCCATTTGCAACTGAAGATGCAGGCGGCGGAAAAGGCATCAAGCCCCGCAAGCCCATTCAGGAGCTTCTCAGGGAGCAGGGTGTAGTCTTTATCGACGGCACTTCAGCCAGCCTGCTGACTGGATCCGGAACTCTCGTGGTTCGGAATACTCCGACCCAGCTTGAATTGATTGACGCCATTGTTGAGGCCGCTGGTAAGGAGACTCCTCGCCAAATTCGAGTTCTGACCAAATTTGTGGAAGTCTCCCAAGAGAACTCCGACGAACTCGGTTTTGACTGGATTGCGACTCCATTTGGAGTGGGAAGCAATTACTTCCTCGGTGGTGGCACCGTCGGTAGTGGCGCTGCCCGCACAAATGCTGACTTCATCAGCCCTGTTGCCCGGACAAGTATTCCTGGAATTCCTTCCTCGCAGAATCAGGAAGTGTCTGGAATCGCGACTGCTGGTCTTCGTAGTGGAGCCACTGCGGTGAACCGTAACAGCATTGACGCTATACTGAATAACCCGCAGCGGACTGCCCAGTCGACTCGTGTTGCTCCAGGTATCCTCTCAATGACCGGACTGTTTAACAGTGGTCAGGTACAGATGATCATGCGTGGATTGGCCCAAAAGAAGGGTGCGGACATCATGACCGCCCCAAGTGTGGTCGCCCGTCCCGGACAGAATGCTACCATTGAGATTATTCGTGAGTTTATTTACCCAACTGAATACGAACCACCCGAATTACCCAACCAAGTTGGTGGTACTGTCGGTGGCGGGGGACAAACTGTGGGTCTTGGATCAAGCGGTGGAGGATTCCCCGTGACTCCGGCAACTCCGACCAGTTTCGATACCAAGAAGACTGGTGTGACTCTTGAGGTTGAGCCTCAGGTGGGAGCCAATGACAACGTCATTGATCTCCGGTTCTCACCGACCATTGTCGAGTTCGAAGGATTCGTGAACTACGGTTCACCAATCACTTCTCCTGCTTCCGATGCTCTGGGTAATCCTGTTCAGATTGTCATTACCGAAAACCGGATTGAGATGCCTGTCTTCTCCGTCCGCCGCGTTACTACCGGACTCACCATTTATGACGGCTACACTGTCGCTGTTGGTGGTTTGATGCGTGAAGATGTGCAAAGTGTTGAGGACAAGGTGCCCATTCTTGGTGACCTGCCCTTCGTGGGACGCCTCTTCCAGAGCAAGGCCGACAACCACATCAAGAGTAACCTGATCGTCTTCGTAACTGCCGAGATTATTGATGCGACCGGACGTCGTATCAACACCGCGGCTAGCTCATCCGTTGGTGGTGCTCCAGTGGATGCTACGATGCTTCCGCCAGTCGGTGGTCCCGGTAACTGATCGGGATCTCTCAAGATTAATTCTTTTTAAGAGCGGGACTTCGAAAGAGGTCCCGCTTTTTTGTGCCAATGTGGAATCGGTGGAAGATCTATCGTTGAGCTTTTTCCGTAGAGGAGCATGATCTTGCCGATGAAGGTGTTGGCACTGAGCGGGGGAATTGCGACGGGGAAATCGACTCTTCTTGCAATGATGGCGAAGGAGCTTTCAGACCTCGCGATCTACGATTGTGATGAAGGAGTTCAGCGATATCTTAGTGATCGGGGAACTCTCGATGAGATTGAGCAAGTGCTGGAGGTTTCCATTTTGAGCAAGGGAGGGAGTCTTGATCGAGTCAAGCTACGGACCTTGGTTTTTGAAAATCCTGACCTTCGTCAAAAATTGGAAGGAGTGATTCATCCGAAGCTTCGAAAGGAATGTCTTGAGAAAGTTGCAGAATGCCGTAGAAATCGACGCACGACGCTGTTTGTCGCTGATGTTCCGCTTCTTTTTGAGAGTGGATTTGACTTTGGCCAGGAGTTTAATCTGGTCGTGGCCACCTCGGAGGTCACGCAACGTGCCCGCCTCAAGGCCCGAAGTCACTTCGATGACAGGATGATTTCATCGATCCTCTCAGCGCAGCTTCCCATCATGGAAAAAGTTGCCAGGGCGGACGTCGTTTTTTGGAACGAAGGTAGGCGGGTTGCGCTTCAGCGACAGGCGTGCCGGTTCCTCGATTTTACATTGAATTCATGACTGACGAGCAAGAGCCCACCGAGTCCTCTCCCGAGGAGTCCCTCGAATCCCAAGCCCTCAAGGCCAAGAAATCTGCCAAAAAAGCAGCAAAAAAAACCGCTAAAAAGGCCACTAAAAAAGCGGCTAAGAAGGCTGTAAAGAAAGTGTCCAAAAAAGCGGCTCAGAAGGTTGGCAAAAAGGCTGCCAAGAAGGCCGCGAAAAAGCTGGTGGAAAAAGAGGTCGTTGGGGAACATGAGCTTGAGCGTCCACTGGAGGGGGATTCGGTGAAGGAAATCGAATCAGTTGAAAAGGTTACCAAGGAAGACGTTACTTCCGGGGCAGAGGAATCAGCGAAAGATCCCGAGGAGCAAAAAGAGCAAATCAAAGTAGTTGATGAAGGGAGTCTGGAGGAGGCTGAGGTCCCCGAAGCCAGGCGAGAGCAAAAGAAGGAAAAGGCGCCCCCGCCACCTCCGCCTGAAGTTCCTGATGAGATTAATTTGAACGAATTTCGAGCCGAGCCTTTGGCTGATCTTTACGATGAGTTGGCTCGCCTGCCGGTGCGGATTCCCAATCAGCCTACAAGAGCCCAGCTTGTTTACACCATCTTGTCGTGCTATGCGACCCATGGCAC
>JAKMEV010000488.1:0-13579 GCA_022425785.1 Akkermansiaceae bacterium
ACGCTGCCGATAGGCTGCTGAGGGAACTGTCGTGGGTGACTTGAATCCAAAGCCCGAGAAAGGAACCGACAGCGAGGAGGTTGAATTTTGGGAGGAGGTTTTTATAGCTGTGCCAAAGGTGCAGGGAGGCAGGGGCGAGGAGAGCAAGGTAGGCGGCGAACGAGGTGCTTTGGGATGAAATGGGCAGGAAGTGAAAAACTCCGATGAAAAAGTATACCGACGCTGAAATGGAGGTGAGGGTTTTTGGGAAATAGGGGGCGCTTAGCAAAAGCCCGGTTGCGCTCCAACTAATCAGAACGAGTGGTTGACTGAAGCTCGCCAGGATCCAGGAAAGAAATATCGCGGTCGAAATGAGATAGACGGTCCCTTCGAGAATGTTTTTGTCCCAATTGCGGTGGAAATTTCTAAGGATGAGCAAATGTCCAACAGAAAGCACACAGCCAAAGAACAAGGTGATGGCACTCACGGGGCCAACGAAGATCAAAGCGGCGTAGGACAAGGCTGGAATGCTCGAGTGGATGAGGAGCTTGCTCCACTGAGCGATCAATGTCCCCACGATAGGAACGAACAACAGAAATATGAGTTGAGTTTCGTTGGTGAAATCTCCGAGGACGATTCCAATGGCGGCGAAAAGGACGGCGATAGCCAGATGAACCCCTGAAACGACCCCATCACTCCTCTTCCACGCGAGAATCTGATTTTTCACCTGGGCAAAAGAGTGTGCAGCAGAAGCCAAAAGAGCCATGAAGGCCCCGGTGAAGAACGTCGATGACGAACTAAGATTTCCAATCAGGGAAATTAGCAAGATGGGTGATATCGCAATAGTCACGATAAGGGTGTCGAACAGGAAGGAACGAATCCGGGGGTTGAGCATTCCAAATGGCGCAAGGATTCCCGGAGTTGCCAGAAGGAAGATCCTCTGTTCGAAATTCCAGTTGGAGGTGCTTCCAAAGAAAATGAATCCTAGCGCTAATATGGCAGCTGCGATGGATACGGGATTCTCCTTAACGTTGGTGAGATCTTTTTGAACGAGTCGATCCATCACACTATAGGCAAGGCAGAGCGTGGCTGCGATTGTCCAGGTAATGGATGGAAACGTGGAGTTGCCGACTGCCGTGAGGAGGGAGAAGGAGATCGCCAGCGCGGCCACGGCTTGTGAGGCAAGTCGAGCAAGGGGATGGGGATGACGGAAGCAGACGGCAAGTAGAAGAAGGCTCTCGATCAGGAGAGTCAGGAAAAGAGTGTGGCCAGTGAATTTCAAAGTGATCCCCAGAGTGATCAGGCCTACTCCTTTAGTGTGATGCAGGATGATCGACGAATGAGGAAGACGGTTTCTACCCAATAAGCCGATCCCGTTAAGAGCGACGCCCAGGATTAAGCAGAAGGCCCAGTGATGATTGATCCAGGTGAAGGACTGAAGGTCGAGTGAGAAGAGGAGGAAGAAAGAGGAGTGGTTGATCGCGCTGAAGATTCCCTGATTTTTTTCGTCGCCAGTTTTCCTTGGCAGTAGTGATGCGGCGACGAAGAGAAGCCAGTACGCGATCAGGAAAAATCGGGTGTCGACTGATGAGGGAGCGATGGTTAACTGCCACCAGGTAAAGGAAAGGTAGCTGCCGATGAGGACGACAAATCCTGTGGCCATCCATTTGGTTCGATTCATCATGGTGATGCCAAAGGTCGCGAGGATGAGGGAGGACACGCAAACCATGAGGCCGTTCGGATTGATCGAGACACTGTAAAATGCCAGTCCCAGGCTGGTGCTCAACATGAGACGGGATTGCTTCCAAAGAGAAACCCCGCAAAAGAGGCCGGCACTTAAAGTTAGGAGGAGGGATGCCGCGATTGGGTTTTCGATGACCTTGAGGGCCTCGACATGATAAGCCGCGAAACTACAATAGTAGATGGAAGACAGTCCTCCTGCAGCTACGATTCTGCCGTAGCTTTTCAGTGATTCCTTCCAGGTTTCACAAAAAAGACCTGCGCCGGTAATGAGAGCTGAGAGGAAATAAAATAAACCCAAGCGGGTTTCGGGTGCCAAGTCGCGGACGTAGTTGTTGTATGTGTAGCTGCTAAGGAAGACCAAGCCGGTCGTGAGAAGAATGATGCCAATTCTCACAAACCAGACCCTTCCGAGTTGGAGTTCAAGTCCGCCGTTATAGACAGGCTTTGCGACTGATTTTTGAGTGGCTTGAGGTTTGGGCTCCTTCCGGGGGGCTTCGATTTTTGGAGTTAAAACCACTGACTGAGGAGCTGGAGCAGTGACCTCAGGGAGGGGAGGCGGCAATTTCTGAGCATCCTCCTCAGAATGCGGGATTTGTAATTTGAGGTCCCGGAGATCCGTCGAAATATCTCCAGCTTCCATGACGAGTCGTTCGACCTTGCTTTCCAGAAGAGAGATCCGAGCAGTGAGGGAGTCCATTTGGGGACGGTATTTCAGTTTTAGATTTACGTCTTATCGAATCTTTCGCCGATATCATTGATTGAATCGATACTCGAATCTGGTAGCTTTGAAGCCGTATGAATATTCACCATCTGGAGCTTTTTTATTATGTCGCGAAGTTTGAAGGGATTACCGCGGCGGTTCGCAAGATGCCTTATGGAATTCAGCAACCAGCGGTGAGTGGTCAAATTTTGCAATTGGAGGAACAGCTTGGAGTGAAATTGTTCAATCGCCGGCCCTTCGCGCTGACACCCAGCGGAGATGAACTTTATGATTTTATTTACCCCTTTTTCTCAAGTTTGGGAGATGTCGAGGAGCGATTACGTGGGGAGGAGAGCCGCCACTTACGCCTTGCGGCTTCAGCTTCGACCTTAAGAAATCACCTGCCCGACGTGCTTGAAAAACTCAAAGAGGGCGAGCCTGATCTAAAGCTGTCGCTCTGTGAGGTTGCTCCGTCGGAAATTCACACTCTAATTACCTCCCAAAAGGTTGATATTGCCATCGGGGTGTTAGCCGGGCGACTGGCAGATGGATTGAAATCCCATCCCTTGATGAAACTACCAACTGTTCTTTGGGTTCCTGCTGATTCCAAAGCCAAGACGTGGCGGGATGTGCTTGAGAAGGATCCATTCTCCACAGACGGGCGTTTGGGAGTAGGGGCTTTGATCGGATTGCCTTCCCATGAAGTTCTTCAGCAACTGATTCAGCGTGAGTTTGAGGATCGGAATATTTCCTGGCCAGTCTCGGTCGAGGTGAATTCAACCGACATCATCCGGGACTATGTGGCACGGGGGTTTGGGACTGGAATCGGAATCCTCATTCCCGGATTGAAACCGCCCACCGGAGTCAGAGCCCTTCCTCTGAAAGGTTTCCCGCCCCTAGTGGTCGGAGCGCTCTATCAAGGCAAACCAAAGGGGTTGGTGCAGGAGTTTCTCAGAACGGCGAATGATCACATCAAGAGTCTCACTTGATCTTTTCAGCAAACTAGTGCAAGTCGTTGAAATGCGTGAGGGTCTCATTCTTAAACTTTCCTGTCCAGACAAGCCCGGCCTTGTATCCCGAATTGCTAGTTACGCCTCGGAGTATCAGGCGAACTTGGTCGAGTTGAACCAGTTTACTGATCGGGAAAGGGATGCTTTTTACGCACGCCTCGAAATCGACACGTCAAATTTAGACATTTCCCAAGATGATTTCATGGCAGGATTTTCGGTCCTGGGTAAATCTCTCGATGCAGACTGGCATTTTCGTCGTCTGCCCTATCGCATGCGCACGGCCGTGCTCGTGACCCGAACCGACCATTGCTTGAACGAGATTATTTGGCGGGCGCAGCTCGGAGAAATGCCGGTTGAAATCACCTCCATTATTGGTAACCGTGAGGATTGTCGGGTGATTGCCGAGAAGGCTGGAATTCCATTCCACTTCATCGAGATGAAGGAGAATAAAGAAGTTGGATTTCAAGATATTGACTCCTTACTTGAAGAGCAAGAGGTGCAACTGGTTGTCCTGGCGCGCTTCATGCAAATAATGCCGGAGTGGATGTGTGAAAAGTATCAGGGCAAGATGATCAATATTCACCACAGCTTTCTTCCTGCTTTTATCGGAGCCAACCCGTATCGTCAGGCTTACGAGCGGGGGGTGAAGCTCATTGGGGCGACTTGTCACTACGTGACGTCTGAACTCGATGCAGGTCCGATCATCGAGCAGCAGGTCGAAAGGGTGCATCATCACCACAGTGTCCAGGACCTCGTAAGGCTGGGGCGAGATTGCGAGAGATCGGCTTTGGCTAAGGGAATTCGCTATCACGTTCAAGATCGGACGATTATTGACGGCCACAGGGCCATCGTCTTTCCGGATTGAATGCTTTACCCAGGGTGACACCGCGCTAATTTCTATTCTTATAGAAGATGGCGATATCTGCGAGGCGAATAGATACACTGCAAACGGTCGAACTCGCCGAAGGGATTGAGATTCATCTCCGGGTGGCAGGTCCTTATCTAAGGTTTTTAGCGTGGTTCATCGACCTTCTCTCAAAAGGCGCCTTAATTGCTGTCTATGCGCTGCTGATAGGTATGGCGGGTCCGGTATTTGGGGGCAATGTCGCCTCTGGGTTTTTCTTGTTGGGATACTTTTTGATCCTTTGGTTTTACCATGTCCTCTTCGAGGTGAGTAAGTCGGGAGCCACGCTTGGGAAGAAAGCAATGGGGCTGAGAGTGGTGAACGAAGCCGGAGGGCCGGTGACCATGGGGCAGTCGATGATTCGGAATTTCATTCGGTTTTTTGAAATGATTATTCCGATTGTGCCTTTGCTGGCATTTTTCCATCCACGATTTCAGCGGCTCGGTGATCTCGCTGCAGGCACCCTGGTAGTGTATTCGAGAGCGAGATTGGACCCGATGATGCCGGGACCGACCTCCTTAAATTCGGTTCCAGTCAATATTACCCTGACACGGGAGGAGGAGGCTGCCATCTTGGCTTTTCGGGATCGTAGCGGAGGTTGGTCCGAAGGTCGGCAGGCGGAACTGGGGAACCATCTCGTTTCGATCACCGGGATGGATGATGCCAAGGGAGTGAATCAAGTATTGGGAATGGCAAACTGGCTGGAGGCTCGTCGATGAACAGGCAGGAGTTTGAACAGAAAAACTCAGCGGAGTGGCAGGCCTTTGAGGTCGAGCTAAAGTCGGTTGATAAAAATGAAGACCTTTCGAGCGCAGCGTCAATCCCGTCGAAGTTTCGTAAAATTTGTTACGACTTGTCATTGGCCCAGTATCGCATGTTCGGAGCGCGGATATGTGATCGCTTAAACTCTCTGGCAATTCAAGGATACCGATCCATTCATCGCTCGAAGGGAGCTTTTGGCGAAGGTTTTCTAATTTTCTTTCTGCGCACTTTCCCACAAGCCTTTCGGCGTGACTGGAAGCTCTTTGTTGTTTCGTCGTTTATTTTCTGGGTCCCTTTCTTTTTGATGTGGTGGTCGGCCCATCGGGAAATCGCCTGGATACAGTCGCTTCTCGGTCCGGAGAGTATGAATTCACTCGAAGGGATGTATGGCAAGAATGCCAACACCGTGGAGCACCTAAGACAGGAACACGGGTCCAACTTCGAAATGTTCGCCCATTACATTCAAAATAATGTTGGGATTGATTTCCAGCTATACGGAGGCGGAATTCTTTTCGGGCTTGGGACGATCTTTTACCTCTTCTTCAACGGGTTGCACATTGGAGCAACCGTTGGATATATTAATTATGCCGGAGACCCCGAGAAGCTTTGGCGCTTTGTGGCGGGGCATTCTTCCTTTGAGCTCCTGGGGATGATTGTGGTCGGTATGGCTGGATTGAAGCTAGGATTTTCTCTTTTGGCTCCGGGGAATTATCCTCGCGGGAAAGCCTTGGCGAGAGCGGGAAGGTGCTCGCTTCCATTATTGTTGGGTGGAGCTTCGATGACGACCTTTGCAGCTGTAATTGAGGGGTTTTGGTCAGCACAACCGATCACGGCTTCAACGAAGTATTTCGCGGGCATTATTTTTTGGGTCTTGCATCTCCTCTATTTCACGGTGGTAGGACGGAGGGGCTATGGAGCTTGAGAAAGTGACGGCGGAGATTCGCCCCCGGACCCAGTGGGAGGCGGTTGATCTGGGGATCAGCCTCGTCCGCCAACACGCCGGCCTTCTAGCCAAAATTTGGCTATGTTCGATCATTCCACTTTGTCTTGTGATTCTGGGGCTCTTTTGGAATGCCCTCTTCTGGGGCTGCTTTCTGATCTGGTGGATGAAGCCGATTTGGGAAAGGATGACTCTTTTTCCACTAAGCCGAAGTCTATTTGGAGAGACTCCAAAGCTCTCCGAGGCGATTCGGGTGTTACCCCAGGAGTTGTCGCGTAACTGGAAGTTTGTTGTCCTTGGAATTGTGTTGGCCTTGATCGGATTGGCTGCTCACCAGGGAGCTGATAGCACCGGCGAAGCTGGCTTGGCTGTGCTCTATTGGCTCGTTGTTCTGGGGCTTTTTTTTTACCGGTCAAATCTTTACCGATCCCTCGTTTTACCGATTAAGTTTCTCGAGGGGTTGGATAAACAACAATACCGGGCGCGTTCCCAAGCGCTCTCATTCCGGAGTTCGGGGACGGCTTCGGCGTTGACCGCTTTGTGTCTAGCAATGGAGTTTTTTGTCTTCATGAGCCAGTTTTACTACATTGATCTCATGGTGCCGGATGGCAGCGACTGGGGGTATCAACAATTAATTAATGATTTTTTTGAAGGTGGTCCGGGAGTTCTTCCCAGTTGGGTTATTGCCGTTGCGACCTTGTTTTATCTCGCGGCAATGACCTTGACGACTTGGTTTTATGTGGGTGGAGGATTTGGACTGTATGTCAATAGCCGGATCTGGATCGAGGGCTGGGATATTGAGCTGACCTTTAAAAGGCTGGGACAGCGTGTGGGGCTGGTATTGTTGGCATGTTGTTTTGCTGCGACTACGCCATCTGCAAGAGCCGAGACTAATGAAGTCAGTATTGAGAGTATTTTAGCGGACGATGACTTCGAGGTTCAAAAACGGGAGGTTTGGACAGAGAAGAAGAAACCCGAGGATGAGATTGAAGAGGCAAGCAGCAGTGCCTCTTCAGACCCAAGTTCGGGTGATGGCATGTCGCTTTTTGTACAGGGAGGGAGTATTATTTTCTGGATGATTGTTACCTTAGTGGTGGTGGGGCTCATTTGGTTGATTATCAAAAACCGGCAGATTTTTAAGGTTGGGCCAGGATAGAGTTCGGGAGAAAAGAAAAAGATAATCAGGACGGTCGCCGGAATGAATGTGACCGCGGAGTCCCTTCCAAAGCGTTTGGTGGAGGTGGCGCGGGAACTCTGGAATCAGGGGCTTCAAAGAGAAGCTCTTGGCTTGCTGTATCGAGGGGCGATCAGCTCTCTCGTGACAAGACAACTCGTCGATATCGAGGAGGGCGATACCGAGATGGATTGTCTGCATCGGGTTCTTTCTACTGGTGAACCTGCCAATCCTCAATATTTCGAAGCACTCACCACAGCTTGGATGATACAAGCATACGCTCTCTCATCTCCTGATGACGAATTGATGCAGAGAATTTGGAACCAATGGCCATTCGGGGAAGGAGGAAAGTCATGAAGCTTCTTTTGATCTTCTCTTTTAGCCTCCTGCTAACCGCTTGTCAAAAAAGCCGCACTAATCCCGACGAGTGGGAGGTGGAAGAAATCCCATTGGGCTATCGGGGCACGGCCCGGATTAATCCATACCTGGCCGCGGAACGCTTCCTGAACGCACATGGTTATAATGCGAAAAGCTCGCTTGTTTGGACCGAGGTCGAGGAAGATATGGACATCATCATGATCCCGGCCTCGTTTCTATCTACAAAGGGAATGGGCATACGCGCCCTGGACTGGGTTGAAGAAGGGGGGATGTTGGTAATTACCGTGGAGGGAGGTGAGGGCGAGATTAATGATCACCAAAGCTCAATGCGTTATTTTTGGAGTGAGGAACCAGACTTATTGGGGTTTGACTACTTGATTGATAAGACCGGTATCGAGATTGAACAAAATGTTTGGGAAGTGGTGGGTAAGACGGAAGCGAACGGACATCTTGCGCCATCCTGGCATACCGCCGATTTCAAGGTCATGCAAAACGGTGAGACTGAAGATTATCAAGTTGAGTTTCAAGGAGATATCGCCTTGCGCGCGGAATTCGGAGAGAGATGGGAATCCGCCAATGAAAATCTTGGACGCATGGTGACTACTGAGTTCGGTTATGGAGATATTATGGTATTGTCGCATGCCCGTGCTTTTCGAAATGCTTACATCAATCGAGCCGATCATGCGCAATTTGTGATGCAGGTCGGAAATTGGAGGGGGGCAAAATCGATTGTTTTCCTCTACGGCTCAGGGACCTCGTTTATGGGGCTCCTGTGGCAACATGGCTCGCAAGCCATTATCGCGGGGCTTCTTTTGCTGGCGTTTTGGCTCTGGACGAGAATTCCGCGATTTGGGCCCTTAATGGAAGATGATCACATCGTGTTGGGTGGATACGGCGATGACCTCTCAGCGTCAGCTAGATTTCTCTGGCAAAAAAAACAACTGCATCACTACCTCCGCCCACTCAGGGATCGTATTGAAAGCGAAAATCATGACGATTCAGAAAACCACTATCAACTCTTGGTTGAAAAATCAGGCTTACCTCGCGAAGAAGTTGTTGAGGCAATGACCGCTTCGGAAATCAAAGACCCGGCCTCTCTCACTCGAATTGTTCACAGACTCCAAACTATTTTAAAATCATGAATGAATACCCCATAGAACCTCCCGTTGAATCTTCTCAACTCGACTTTACCGCAGCATCTCAATTGGCGGGCAATATCCAGGCAGAAATCCAAAAGGTTGTCTTTGGACAAGACGAAACCATCACACAAAGCATTGCCGCTCTTTTTTCCGGTGGTCATGTCTTGTTGGAGGGGAAACCCGGGCTCGGGAAAACGCATATGGTATTGGCTCTCGCGAGCACTTTTGGTGGAGAGTTTGGTCGTTTGCAATTCACTCCAGATATGATGCCGTCTGATATCACAGGGTTTACTTTGTTCGATATGAAGAGTCAGACCTTTCAAACCCGGAGAGGACCGGTATTCACCAACCTCCTGTTGGCCGACGAAATCAACCGCGCTCCTGCGAAGACCCAGGCTGCGTTGCTTGAGGTGATGCAGGAGCAACAGGTGACAATCGACGGCGAATCCTTGAGCGTCGCACCGCCCTTCATGTGTTTTGCCACGCAGAACCCGATTGAGCAGGAAGGAACTTATCCTCTTCCCGAGGCCCAGCTTGATCGATTTCTAATGAAGGTAGTCATTGATTATCCGACCATGGAGGATGAACAACAAATCGTCAGCGGAGTGACTGCCGCGGCTGGCGGGAAGGGCTTGAACCCTAAATCGGTTAGCCAGGTTTGTGATTCGGCATCAATCATCGAGGCTCAAAAGACCACTGCACAGGTCTCGGTGGTGCCGGAGGTCGTCGACTATGCATTACGGCTGACTCGGTTTACGCGGACCGCACCGGGGATGAGTCTGGGAGCAGGAACACGGGGTGCCATCAGTTTGATTCAAGTTGCGAAAGCCTACGCGATCATTTCCGGTAGGTCTCATGTCATCCCTGATGATGTGAAGTCCGCAGCAATACCGGTATTCAGGCATCGTGTTCAAGTCACCCCGGAAGTGGCTATTAGTGGAGAGGGTGTTGACGACCTTCTGATCAAAACACTTGCCTCGGTAGAAGCACCACGAGCCTAAAAAATGTCGATCCGCCCCACAAAGTGGCTCATTCGCCTTTTGATCCTTTGGTTCGTTCTAGCCATTGCCGCGATATGGTCGGGGCGAGCTGGTGAGATCTGGCTGATTGCCGGAGCTTGTCTCGCGACCTTGTTTGTGAGCGATGGAGCATTGGCCTTCTCCGTAAAGAAACCAATCGTTACTCGAAAAATTTCGGGACGCTTTGCGGTGAGTGTGGAGAGCGAGGTCACCTTGCGGGTCGCTAACAGTGCAAAACGTGTTCTTCACTTGTCGGTTTACGATGGCCTTCCGGGGAATGCGGATTGCGCGCTCCTTCCTTGGAGAGGGTCGATCAAAGGTGGTGGCTATGTCGACGTGACCTATCCAGTGACTCTTCACGAGAGGGGTGAGCAATTGTTTAACCAGACCCACCTTTTGCTGGTCTCGCCCCTGGGCTTGTGGAGTCGTCGAACGAAAGGCGGGCAGGAAGACTTGGTGAAAGTTTATCCTAATTATCAACCGGTGCTTCGATTCGCTTTGATGGCAATGGCGCAGCGTCAGGAGCAGACCGGAATCATCCGCAAAAATCGGGCGGGCCTGAGCCGCGATTTCCATCAACTACGGGATTATCAGTTTGGCGATTCGCTTTCGCAAATTGATTGGAAAGCATCTTCAAAACGACGATCGCTGATTAGCCGTGATTTCCAGGAACAATTGGACCAGTCGGTTATTCTGATGCTTGATTGCGGGCGTCGCATGCGGACTCTCGACGGGGAGGTTTCGCAATTTGACCACTGCCTGAATTCCATGTTGCTGGTTTCTTATGTCGCCTTGCGACAGGGAGATCATGTTGGGATTCTTAGTTTTGGAGGAACCGAACGCTGGTTGCCACCCGTCAAAGGCAGCCATGCCATGACGGCAGTATTGAATCATCTCTACGACTACGAGACATCACCCTATCCCAGTGACTTCAGTGAGGCAGCAGAGCGATTGCTCAGGCATCAACAACGCCGGGCCATGGTTGTTGTCCTAACAAATTTGAGAGGGGAAGACGGCGATGAACTCGTGGAGCCATTACGTAAGCTTCGACAAAAACACGTCGTCGTTTTGGCGAGTCTCCGCGAGTCGGGGATCGATAGGATGTTGAACGATGAAGTGGCTCACTTCGATGGCGCCCTGGGATACCTCGCGGCGCAGGATTACTCTTCCGAGCGGGAGCGAGTTCTCGCCAATCTGAGATCTCACGGCGTGGTAGCTTTGGATGAAACCGCACAGAGGTTTCCGGTAGCCTTGGCCAATCGCTACCTCGATACGAGGGAAACGATTTAAGAAAGCGTGCCGATCCGTTCGATCATCCAAAGGATCCCGGCAGCGGCGATTGCAATACTTCCGAGAATTTGAATCGGCTTCTCCCAGGATTTCAAATAACGCATTACGATCCAGGCGACGACAAGGATGGCGACTTGGGCGATTTCGACCCCGATATTGAATCCAACGAGAGGAAGCACGTGACGGGAGGAATCTACTGATTTGAGAATTTCTCCGAGAACGCTCGCGAATCCTAATCCATGGAGCAATCCGAAGGCGAGGATGAGGATGATGCGGCGCCTCCCGACTTTCTTAAGCCAGAGGTTTTCGATACCGATCCATGCGATGCTCGTGGCAATGAGGATTTCGATATAAGTGGTGTTGAAGCTGACCCATCCCTTAACCGCCATGGTGAGGGTGATCGAGTGGGCCAGCGTGAAGAGAAGAGATTGCCCGAGGAGGGGTTTCAAACGGGGACAAAGCAGGAAAATCCCAAGGATGAAAAGAATGTGATCAGCACCTAGAGGAACGACGTGTGCGAAGCCGGATTTAATCCAAGCGAAGAGGCCGACCTCGCCCTCCTGGGTGGATTCGCCGCTTTCGTCCACTGCGAGGAGACTAATTTCACCTCCGGGAAGAGCGATGTATGGATCTCCTTTTTCAGGAATGATAATGAGCTGGGCGTCCAGATCGTCGAGCCAGAAGAGAGTGAGAGTCCCGGGTCCTGCTCTGGGCTCTAGCGAGAGGCGTAGAGTGATCAGGGCGACGTCCTGTTGTTCTTCGGGGAGAAGCAAAGGGGTTTTGTCGAAGTCAGGGAAAGAGACCGAAAACGGCAGGTCTTGATCAGCGAAGGTAAAGGCGAGGAGCTTTTTGACTGTCTTCTCAATCTTCTCGTGGACGATCGACCAGTCCTCAGTCGGAAGCTCCATCATTTCTTTTCGGCTTAATGCTTCGGCGTCCGGGTCACCGCGGAATTCGGGAAGCATATAGGTGAGGTCGAGTTCACCTTCGAGAATCCAGGATTCAGGGGACTCGCGGAAGTCGAATTCCATTGAGTCGATTTTGTGGGCACGTGCGAGTCCTGTGCTTAAAAGAATCAGGACAAGGGTGATGAGGGAAATCAGATGACTTCTCATGGGTGAGCTGGGATTACTGGGGAGCCTTTTGGCTTTCCTGATACAGCTTGGTCAACTCCTTCTCTTCGGCCTCAGCATCGGCTAAATCAGACTTTATTTTATCTGTCTTGTCCTTGGCCTTGAGTAGCTTGGTGTTGATTTGAGCGGATTTCCAGAAGGCAAGTTGTTGGTTAAAATACTCTTGCTTGGCTTGTTCCGCTGCGAGTTTGGCTTGGGAATCCTTCCAGAGCTTGTCCTTGGCCGTTACGAGATCTGCAGCTGGCTTGATCACCTTTTCCATTGCGGGAATCTTCCGTTTGAGCGCGATGTAGGCATTGTTTCGCTGATCCTTCATCTTGGCAGCTTCGTCCCGCTGGGTAATTAACTGGGTGCGTTCGGCTTGGATCTTGTTTGTCTTGTCGGAGCTTGCTTTTACCCCAGCCTGCTTCTCTTGAACTGACTTTGCGTGCTCTGCAACTCGTTTGTCAAGGTTCGCGAGTTTCAGACCCAATTGCTGAACTTGCCCTCGTTTGGAGTGCTCGGCGGCCTCGGCCTGGGCGAGTTTCTGTTTCAACTGGGGATCATCGGGTTTCTTGGTCAAATTATCGCGCGCGACTTTCGTTGTATTTCCGGCGGCGGCGAGTTCCTGTTGATTTTTTTGTGTTTGAGCGCGAATTTGTTGCTGCTCAGTTGTGGTTTTCTGTTGTTGCTCGGCTAGTTGTTTAATTTGATTTTGAGCGCCTTCCGTCTGGCTTTGAATAGTCTTAAGTTCTTTAATCTTATTCTCTTGGGCGAGATTGAGTTCCTCCCATTTGGCGGTAAATGCGTCGCGCTCTTCAATCAGGGTTGCGAGAGTTTTCTTTGATGTGGCGACGGCGGCGGTCTTTTTGGCAAGGTCTGCCTTGGCGGAATCAAAAGCCTTTTGGACCAAGGCAGTTTTGTCAGACTGGGCTTTCAAGACGGCGACGTGTTTTCCTTTGTCCGCCTGGAGTGAAACGAGGCGGTCTGCAATTTGTGGGGGGTTGGGATTGAGGGTTCCGACCTGGTTGTAGGTCGTGGTGTCCCAAACTTGAATTTGTCCATTCCAGTCGGCAACAAAGACGCGTTTTGCGTCATGGGAGAAGGCGACCTCAGTGATCATTTCTGCGAAGGCAGGCAGTTCCTTCTTGAGACCAAGATCTGGTTTCCAAAGCTTTACTTTGCGGTCGCGACCGGAGGTTACGATGTCGCCGCTCAGGGAGTAGTCCATGGCGAGGACGCCACCGCCATGTGCCGATGCTTTCTTGATTTGCTTCCCTGAATTCATGTCCCAGAAGATAACCTGTCCGTCTTCGGATGCGGTTGCGAGAAGGTTGGAATCGGCGCGCCATTTGACATCGACGATCGATTTCTGGTGACCCCGCAAGGAGTGGAATTCATTTCCAGTAGCAGCTTCCCATACTTGCAC
>JAKMEV010000501.1:0-4266 GCA_022425785.1 Akkermansiaceae bacterium
GCCCATGATCGCGACGAGGCTCAGGCTCTGATTTTTGGACTTTTGCTGGCTGAAGATCATCAACTGCAGAAAGCGGAGCTATCTTATCTTAAGCAATCGGCGGGCAAAGATGCTACGGAATTGGCTCTGCAGTGGCAGAAGGACGTGACGGGCCTGCATTCCGCTCGGAAAATCGCTCTAATCGATCTCGCTTTACCGACTTTGAGAGGCCTTGCAGCGCAGGAATATCAACGATTCATTAAGATTTACCGTTGGCTTATTGCTAGTGATTCCCAGGTCGATCTTTTTGAATTCATGATTCAGCGGGTGATTGAGCGTCATCTGGTGAGCCATTTCGAACAGCGGGGTTTTGGTAAAATTCGCTACCGGAAATTGAGTCAATTATACGATGAGGCCAATGTCCTGGTGTCCACCATGGCCGGAATTGGGGCTGATAATGAAACTGAGGCCAAGGAGGCCTACTCGGCAGCGATTAAGAATTGGCTGGGAAGCTTTACCATGCATGACCGGTCCCGACTGGACCAATTGGATGGTGTATTGAAGAAAATCGACCAGGCCTCTCCCATGGTGAAGAAAGAGGTTCTCATGTCCTGCGGGCGCGCGGTTGCCAGCGACGGGGATTTGACCAACCGAGAGGCGGAATTGTTGCGGGCGATCGCCGATGCCATCGGATGCCCAATACCGCCCTTGATTTCGAATCTACAAGAAACGGAGAATTAGGAAGGCCTGGACTTGCAATTCGACCTTCTTGGCTGAATTCTAGCTCCGTAAGTCAATGGAGAAGGAGCGTGCGCCGTGGTGGCTTTGGCCAAACTTGTTGAGCATCGATGCTCCGCTGGTTGCCATTGCGTGGGCTTGGATGTTTGCGAAGGCCTGGGGCGTGGTCAGTGTGCCGTGGCAGCTTTGGTCGACGCTGGGGCTGATGGTTTGGATGATCTATGTGCTGGATCGTCTTGTGGACGTCCGGCAGGAGGGTCCTGCCGCGAACCTCGAGAAACGGCACTATTTTCATTTTCAGAACCGTAAGTGGCTTTTTCCGTTGATGGCTGCAGTGACGCTTTGGTGTCTCTACGTGGGTTTGTTTGTCCTTTCCAGAACGGTGGTGATGTATGGGCTTTTTGTTATCGGTTTGGCGGTTGCCTATTTTGCGATGGCCATGACGCAATCGAGAGAGGAGCACACGGGTATTTTGAAAAATTCCGTTGCCGGGCTAACCTTCGCCTACGGGACTGCGGCGGGAATTCATGCCTATTCACCGGTGGTCTCCTTTGGACAAATGATTTTTTCCTGGGAGGTTCTGCTGTTCGCAGGCCTCTGTGCCATCAATATGACGGCGATTGATTTTTGGGAATTGGAGGGGGAGGACAAGGAGGATGCTTCGGCCTTACTGGGAATGGGAACCCTCATGGTGGGAGGGGCGGCAATGTTTTTCTCTCTCTGGGCTGATGATTTCAACAAGCCCTTCTTTTATGCAATTTTGGTAGGAGCCGGTGGACTTCATGTCTTGAATCGAATGCACGCCAAATTCGACAAAGACGGGCGGCGGTTGTGGGTTGATTTGACGATTATAGCTCCGGTGGCGGTCTATTGGGTTTGGGTGAGGTTCGATAATAGTGTTTTGACTTAATTGGGGGTTGAGCCCGGCCCCGAGATGGCAAAGGATGCGCCCGCATGAGCGACGTCGAAAAAACTGAGATTAAACCGGCCATTTTGATTCTGGGAGCTCCGGGTGCAGGTAAAGGAACGCAGGGGATTGTTCTTGGACAAATTCCGCGATTCTATCACTTCGCCTGTGGAGATGTTTTTAGGCAGTTGGACACTCGGACTGAGTTGGGGCAGAAGTTTGTGGAATTCTCCCGGAAGGGCGAATTGGTTCCTGACGAACTTACGATTCAGTTGTGGGCCGCTCACATGGATAGCCGGATTAATTCGCACCAGTATAAGCCGGATATTGATATTTTGGTGCTCGATGGAATTCCCCGCAATGTCGAGCAGGCCCGGATTCTCGAGAATCATGTGAAGATCCATCACGTCTTTCATTTGAGCTGCCCGGATCGTGATGAGTTGGCTCGCCGGATGCGGAAACGTGCTCTGAAAGATAATAGGATCGATGACGCCTCGGAAGATGTAATTCAGCGGCGGATCAAACTTTACGAGGACGAAACCAAGCCCATTCTCGACTATTATCCAAATGAAATTTGCAGCGAGGTCGATGCGACCCAGTCCCCGGCCAAGGTTCTCTATGACATCCTTGCCCGCCTCCAGACCCTCGAGGTCTATCAGAAAATTGCCAAGCTGACGGTTTAATGCGTATTGTCTTTATGGCAACCGGAGAGATTGCCGAAGCGACTTTCTCGGCACTCTTGAATAGCGGTCACGAAGTGGCCGGACTGGTGACTCAACCGGATCGCCCAGTGGGCCGAAAGCAGGTCCTCACTGCGCCCGGAGTGAAAGAACTCGCGCAGGAGAAGGGGATTCCCGTGACACAACCGGAATCGGTTCGCGAGGGGGATGCTCTGCAGCAGATTCGAGATTGGGCTCCCGAGGTGATCGTGGTGATGGCCTACGGTCAAATCCTGTCTCAGGCGCTCATCGAGATCCCGTCGCGGGCGATTATTAATCTTCATGCTTCGCTCCTTCCAAAATACCGCGGAGCAGCGTGTATTCAGGGAGCATTGCTGAATGGCGATCTTGAAACGGGTTGGAGTGTGACCCACGTCGTGAAGAAGCTGGATTCCGGAAATATCATCTTGCAGCATCCCTTCGAGATCGCTCCGGAAGAAACGGGCGGCCAATTGCACGACCGCCTGGCATTGGCCGGCCCCGCGGCGCTTGAAGACGCATTGGAACTCTTTACGGAGGGAGATGTTCCCGGCATTCCGCAGGAAGAGTCGGAAGTGATTTATGTTCCCAAGCTGCTTCGTGAAGACGGGCGGATCGATTGGTCGAAACCAGCCACGGAAATTGAGCGGATGGTCAGAGCCTTTCATCCCTGGCCGGGAACATTTTCAGAATTGAGAGGGAAGCGCTTGAAAATCTTTCCTCCCGTGCGGATTTCGGGAAAAAGCGGAGCTGCCGGAGAGTTTCTCGGACTTCTTGATGGTGGTGTCGAAATAGCCTGTGGGGTGGGAAGTCTCGTTCTGAGCGAGGTTCAGCCCGAGGGAAGCCGGAGAATGTCGAGCGAAGAAGTGGCGCGAGGCCGTCGCGAGGCCCTGAATGAGGGACTGAAATAGCTCGCAATCGGGCGAGACCTTGGACAGCATTTTGACATGAAAACCGTTGTCTCTCTCTGGTTTGCCATGATCGTAGCCAGTCAGGCCATCACTTTGGAAATCTACAAGGTCTTCAGGCCGATTTCCCTGCACGGAACTGACGTGGCCGAGGAGTTTGAGAGCGAAATCATCCAGGCTAAAGTAATATCACAAACGATTGTGGTGACAGGGGCTCAACCCGAAGGGCTTCTGGCCGCGATCTCCGCGCCGCATCGTTTGGTCGGATCTGGCTCGTATCAGCCGAAGGAGGACAATCTTTTGGTTCTCTGTGGCATCGGGATGACTTCAATATCGGATGGAAGGAACCTCACCGTGAAAATCGATCTTGCGAAAATGAAGATCCCTACGGAAGTTGAAATTCCCGTGAGAACCGTGCTTAAGTTGGCCATCAAATCGGTCAAGGAGACGCTTCAGGGATTTCATACTCCCGAGGACGGTCCGATGAAGGTGAAGATAGAGATCGTAGGGACCAACAAGGGGACGGCCCCACTGCTGGACCTGTCCGAGAAATTTCGCGTCGGTGAGTAGGATTTTCCCTTTCCCCGCCGTGATCAGCCTGACAAGATCGGCCTCATAATATGAGTGAGCTTGAATCGATCCGGAATTTCAAACGAGTCGTCCTGAAATTGAGCGGCGAAGCTCTTCGCGCTGCCGGGAGCCACGATAATATTTCTCCTGAGATCGTGGGGCGAATTGCCCGCGAAATTCACGAAGCCCGTGAAGCCTCCAATGTGGAGCTGGCTATCGTCGTGGGAGGTGGGAATTTTTGGCGTGGAGCGAGCGCTAGTGCGCGGGGCATGGACCGGGCGACGGCTGATTACGTCGGCATGTTGGCGACTGTAATGAATGCCCTCGCTCTTCAAGCAGCGCTTGAGCAAGAAGGCGAGGAATGCATCGTTCATTCCGCCATTCACATGCAAAATGTTGCCGAGCCCTTCATTCGCCGGAAAGCCTCCCGACAAATGTCACGCGGTGCGATCGTCATTTTCGCAGC
>JAKMEV010000525.1:0-17558 GCA_022425785.1 Akkermansiaceae bacterium
GTGCAGGGATTCCTGCAAGGTTGGTTTGGAGTCGGCGAGAGCGAAGGCGTGGCGTTTGGTATTGTCTTCCGACATAAACCACTCGGCGTATTCCAAGGAGAGGAGGGCTTTGTTTTCCTTGGTGAAGTTGATGGGAGAGATGGGGAGGGGAAGGTGATTCTTGAAGCAGAGTTCGCGTCGTTGGAAGGGTGTGTTTTGTGCTGGTGAAATAAGGAAGCGGTGGCCGGTTCGCTCGTCGATGGAGATGCGCGCGAGGGTGGCGGGTTGCTTTGGAAAGGTCGGGTGTTGCTCTTCGTGGAGGGCGAGCATGGTGCGGTGGAAAATGGGGCCGGCACCGCTGACTCCTGAGATGCCGGCCATGGGGGAATTGTCGAAATTTCCGATCCAGACGCCGACGGTGAATTCGCCGGTGAAGCCGAGACACCAGTTGTCACGGAAGTCGGAAGAGGTTCCCGTCTTGACCGCGCAGGGGAAGGGAAGGCGGAGGTTGGAATGAATGCCGAAGGCGGCGGAGCGAGCGGAATTGTCGGCAAGAATATCGGTGATAAGATAGGAGGCGTCGCTGGTGAAGGGATAGGAACTCGTAGGCTCTTGATCGGGGAGAAAAGTCGTGGAGAGGTGTTCGCCGAGACGGGCCAGGGTGGCGTAGGCATTGGTGAGTTCAAGAAGATTGACTTCAGCATTTCCGATGGTGAGGCCGAGTCCGTATTCGGTGGGTTGACGGTGGAGGGTGGTCAGGTCGAGCTCGGTGAGGAGACGATGAAGAGGCTCCGGGCCACCGACTTGATTGAGCATGCGCATGGCCGAGACGTTGAGTGAATTAGCAAGGGCGTGGCGGATGGAAACGGGGCCGTAATGACGGCGGTCGAAGTTTTTCGGAGCGTCGAGCCCTTCCTCGGTTTGGTAGTCGGTGGGGATGTCGGCGATGATCGATCCGGGGTAGAGTGATTGGTTTTGGAAGGCGAGGAGGTAGGTGAAGGGCTTGAGGGTTGAGCCTGCTGAGCGGGGGGCGAGGGCTCCGTTGATCTGTCCTCCGTTGGGACTGGTGAAGTCGGAGGAGCCATGGAAAGCGAGGATTTCTCCGGTGGGATTGTGGAGCACGACGAGCGCGCCGTGTTGGACGTTTTGTTCGCGAAGCCGGGCGAGTTCTTCGGTGAGGATGGTATGGGTTTCGCGTTGCAGGTTGGCGTCGATACTCAGACGGGTCGCTTTATCGTAGTCGCGAGCGAGGTGAGGGATGGGATTGGAAATACTCCGGTCGGCAAGAAGGATCGGCTCCGCTTTGGCGCGAGAGATGAGGTCCTCGTCGTAGTGAAACTCCGACTGCAGGCGATCAAGAATCCAGTTGCGTCGGATGAGAGCATCCTGGGGATTTCGATGAGGATTGAGACGTGAGGGAGCCTGGGGCAGTCCGGCGAGGAGGGCTGATTCGGCGAGCGAGAGATCGGCGAGGGGCTTTCCAAAGAAGTGACGTGCGGCAGCGGAGCATCCTTGTTGGTGGGAGCCGTAGTCGAGCCGGTTGAGATAGGCGGTGAGGATTTCCTCTTTGCTCCAATGCGATTCCAAGCGGCGGGAGGCGAGGACTTCGCTGACTTTCTTTTGCCAGTTCCGTTCGGACGCTGGCGTGGAGATTTTGATCAGCTGCTGCGTGATGGTAGAAGCGCCCGAGGTGATTCGCCGGTGTTGTGAATTGTCTTTGAATGCGCGGAGCGTGGCGGCGTAGTCGATGCCGGGATGATCGAAGAAGCGTTTGTCCTCGGCGGCTAGAGTGGCCTTGACGAGATGCGCCGGGATTTCGTCAAGAGTGGCCGGTTGATGGCGAAAATAATCATCGCGGGGAAAGTGCGTGAGCTCTTGTCCATTCCGGTCCCGCAACACCGCGTGGGGTGCCGGGGGCTCCTGCAAGGCCTCGGGAAGAGGTGACAGCAGGGGCACCATTGGGAGCAAGAGCGCCCAAGGTGCCAGTCGGGAAATGGAGGGAGGGGTGATCATCGCACAGTCAAGGTCTTCGATGCGCTGAGAGCGTAGTTTTCGGGATCATACATTTCCTCCACCTTGGTGGGTGGGGCGTAGACTTCGCCTTCGTGTGTGACGCGGGCGTGGTAACTCATTTCGAAATTCTCCGAGGCCCGGGCGTAATCAAGGAAGAAGAGAACGCGGTCGGTGCGGACTTCGGTGTTGGAAACCCGCCAGTTGCGTTTTTCTTTTGTGCGGCCCGAAGTTTGGCTGTCGAAGAGCGTGTTGATGGCCTGGAATGACGAGGGCAGCGGGTCGTCGATGGCGAGGTAGCGAAGCGAGCGATCGGGAAGAGCGGCGGTGAGGGTGACTTTCACTAGGTCGCCGACCTTGGGTTGTCCCAGCGGCTCGGTGGTGCCATTAGAAAGAACTCGTTCGTAAACCCGGGTGAGCGAAACGCCATTTTTCGAGATCGGCTGAACCGGAGTGATCTTGGGTTTTGCAGCCAGAGTGCTGTGGACATAGAGGCGCGAGCTGGAAGAGGCGATGAGCTTGAGTCCATTGTGGAGATCAAAGCGAACGGAGTGCGAGGCTTGATCCCGTGGAATGGTGACCTGCTGTTCGCCGTCGGCAGTTTCCATGGTGAGAACGATGTCGGTGGGATTCATCTCATTGGCCTCGGCGTAAGCGCCCATGGCGAGGAGGGACCAGGCGTTGCACCAGGTGGTGCGCCAATGTCCCCGGGAAGAGCGGCTCCGGAGGAGTTTGGTGAGAGTGAGTTCACAGTCATCAGCTCTCGGGGAAATATGGGACCAGGCGAGGAGGCGGGCGGCATCACTCGTGCCATAGCGCATCCAGTAGCCGGTCTTTTCGGGCTCCGGCTGAGGTGCGTTCAAGATGGCGAGAGCTCCGTCCTGTCCTGACTCGTGAACTGCGAGGGCGAGGAAAGCACGGGCGGTGCCGGAGAGCTTGTCGATTTGTTCGAGAAGTCTGGCTTGATAGGCGGCTTCGGCTTTGCCAAGGCGTGCCAGAACGTAGAGCGCGCGGGCGTGCACGTCGAGGTCGTAGGATGTCTTGGCCTTGGAGAGATCTCGTAGCTGGTTGGAGAGATAGACTGCGAGGCGATCGAGGCTGGAAGAGGGAACCTGTGCTCCGGCTTCCTGGCAGAGGAGGATTCCAAGTCCTCCGTAGGAGCTGGCCCAAGGGTTGGGCCGGAGGGATCCGGGCCAGTAGGAAAGTCCACCGTCGGCGGTTTGCATCGAGAGCAAGCGGTCCGCTCCGGCCTGAATATTTTTTTCAATTGAAGCCATCGAACGAGCCTGGAATTTAGGCGCGATGGGGCGAAGTTTTTTGGCAGCGACCCAAGGGATGGTTGATGAGGTGGTCTGCTCGAGACACCCGTAAGGATAGCGAAGGAGGTAGTCGATGGCACCACCTGCTTCGAGGAGACGGGAGCGCGAGAACTCGAGGTCGAGGTGTCCCTTGCCGTCGAGTAGGTTTCTGGAAAAGTCCTTGAGAAGGTTGGTCCGCTTGTTGGGGTCGTTGAAGGCAACGAATTGCATCTCGCGAAGAAGTGGCATGGGGTAGCGCACTTCGAAGGTGGACTCGACGGAGTCGGAGAGATCGCGTTTAAGTCCGGCGTTTAATTCCGATTGATCAAGCGAGACCGGTTCGGCGTGCCAGATCCATTTGGCGGTTCCGGTGTTGTGGAAGTGGACATCGAATTCCACCGAGCCCTGGCCATTGGCGGGAAGATATACGGCGGCGATCAGTGCCTCTTGTTGGTTGTCGGAGTTGACCGCGCCGCTTCCGGTGAGGGAGCCGAGGCGCAGGGTGACCTGCCAGGTGCCCGCCATGTCAGTGGTGTTTTGGAGGAGAGCCTTCGGCTTGATCCGGTCGCCCTGGTGGGCGAAGAGAGGTGGGGAAGGCTCGAGCATGAGAGGCTTGTTGACGACGGCCTCGCCAGTGCCGACTCCAAAGCGGGAGGCCTCGGAATGCGCGACGGCGATGAGGCGATAGCGCGTCAGGGTATCGGGCGCGGGGAATTTTGCTTCGAAGCTTCCATCGGGCGAAGTGGTGATGGTGGGGAACCAGGCGGCGCAGGGATCGAAGTTACGGCGAAGGTCGTCAAACATCGGCGCTTTCATTCCTGCGAATTCTCCGCCTCCTCCGACGATAAATCCTTTGTTGGCGTGGAAGCGTTCGCCGGGAGCTTCCGGGATGAAGTTGACGAGCGAGGTTCCGTTTTCAGTGCGCAGCGGGCGAGGTGCGTGGAAGTAGGGAATGGGATTGGGGTTTTCGTATCCCATGACCGCGAGGGTTCCTTCGTCTTCGGCGTAGAAAGTGACCTCGGCATTGGTGACGGGGCGACCTTTGTGATCGGTCACTTTTCCGGAGACCTGGATTGTATTGCCGGGACGTGTTTCGGGTTCGGCGGTGGCGAGATCGACGGTGAGACGATCTTTGGTGGGATCGATGGTGAGCTCGCAATATCCCAGACGCAGTTGCGGTTCGGGATGCATTCTCTTCGAGTCGGTCGCGCCCTTGATGATGAGGACGGAGACGAAGGCATTGGGTGCGTCTTCCTCGGTGATGGGAATTTCGATGACCGGATTATCGGCTTTGAGAGCGGTCTGGAAGTGGCGAATCACGCCTTTGCGTTCGATGGTGATGAGGGCATCGCCTTCGATGGGCGAGAGGACGAGGATTCGGGCGGTGTCTCCAGCCTGGTAGCGTTGTTGCTCGGGGACGAGCTTGATACGCATGCCGGACTCGTAGGCCCAAGGGTATTCATTGGTGCCGTATATGTGATGAGTGGCGATGGTTTGCACCGCACGATCGGAGGCGTCCCGGGCCGTGATGGAGAAGAAATGTCGGCCGGCTGCAGTTGGGGTGAAGGGGATGTCGAGCTTCCCTCCAGTGATGAGATAGTCGGTTTGGGAAACGGGGAGGATTTCCGTTTCGTTCTTCACGACGACCCGTCCATTGGCAGCTTTCGATTTAGTCTGCTTGTTAAATTCGCGGGTGATAGTGACCTGGACGGGAGTGTTTTCCGTGAAGAGTTCGCCGTTTGGAGTGACCGCGACAAGCTCGAAGGGAACGACTTTGTTGACGCGTGCCAGTTGGTCCTGACGGGAGAGTCCAAGATAGAAATCGGACGAGTGAACAGTGAGACTGTCGCGCGAAGTGAGGGTTTGGCTGTTAGCATCGGTAACCTCGGTAGTGACGGTGACACGACGTGGACTGGGGAATTTGACTTCGGGGAGTTTGAAGTTGAGCGAAGCTTTTCCGTCTTCGTCGAGCTGGGCTTCGCCATCTTCATGGTGGCTGCCGGAGCGGCTCGAGTTGTTGTCATCGCTGTAGCCGAAGTAGTGGCTCCAGTAATAGGAATCGTAGCGGCGGTGATCGCCGAAGTAATAGTCGCGATACTTGGCGGGGTAGAAGCCGATGGGATTGGCTGAGAGATACCAATCGGCTTTACCTTCGGCGACGGCGGTTCCCTGGAAATATTTGGCCTCGAGTTCGAAGGCGATCTCGCGAATCTCGGTTTCTTCAAGGCTCGCGGTGAGCTCAAAGGCGTTGCGCTTGAATTCCTGAACCTGGAAGGGGTGGACAAAGCGGGCCGATTGTTTGGCCTGATTGCCGGCCCACCAGTTTTCCATTTTTGCGGCGGTTTCCATTTCTTCCGGCCAGGTTAAGGTGGCGGCATATCGTCCTACCGTGGTGTTGGGGAGTTTGTAGGCGAAGTCGAAGGAGCCCACTGGTGAGAGCTTGACCTTGGCATTGTGAACCTCGCGTCCGGCGGGGTCGGTGAGGATGAGGGTGGGCGAGAGCTTGGTGGGTTGGATCAGCTTGTCGTTCTGGAGGATGCGGACGAGGCCCTTGAGTCGCATCGTCTCGCCGGGACGGTAGAGTTGGCGGTCGGTGAAGAGGAGTGTCTTGCGCTGCTTCTCGGGAAGGTCGCGCCAAGCGTAATTGACGGGGAAGCGCCACATCGAAACGGTGGGAAGATCGCCATCGTAAGGAAGAATGAGGGTGTCATTACCGTTGGTGGCACGGAGGTGGCGGTGTTTCGGCTTGCGGGGAAGCGTGGCGAGGCCATTGACACCGACGGCGCTTTGATGGAGAGGGCGGGCATCTTCACCGAAGAGGGAAAGTTGCACGCCGGGAAGGGCTTTTCCGGTCTGGCAGGAATAGGCGTAGAGGAAGGCGGAGTCGTCGGTCAATTTCCAGGCGAGGCCGATATCGGTGAGTTGGACGAGCGCTTGAGCAACTTTTTGAGGGGACTTGGCGAGATCTGGGTGGTCGGCAGGATCTCCGGTGACAGAGAGGAAGAAGGCTCCGGTCTTTTGGTCGGCGGGGAGAAACTGATCCCATTTGATTTGGTGAGTGTAAGTCGTGTCGAGGGGTGCGTTGACAGGAATAACTTCATCAAAGACGGTGGTGCCGGTGATGAGCTCGAAGGGGAGGTCGTTTCGGTTTCTGATGCGGTCGTTGTTCGGCCCGTCTCCGGTGTAGCGGCGGTATCCCTGGGAGACGCGGACGAGTTCCTTGGGAGTGAGTTTTTTGATGCGGAGGTGGAGTGACTTGTTGTTGGTGGAAGTCATCTCGTAGGTGCGGGTTCCGCTCGCGAGTTGCGCTTCGTCGTGGCTGGGGAGGGAGAGGCCGGGTGTGACGCGGGTGAATTTGAGGTTTTTCTTAACGGCGGTTTGCAAAGGAAGTCCCTCGGAGCTGGTGAGGGATTGATTGATGTGGATGGTGTAGACGTCCTGTTTTTTAAAGTCTCCGCGGAGATAGAGCTTTTGTTTTCGGTAATCCGTCGTGGCTTTGAGATTTGCGACGGCGGGTTCGAAAGTGATAAACTGTAGGCAATTCTCCGGATTGAGGTGGGAGGGGAGTTTTTGGTTGAAGTAGATGCGGACCTGGCGGTCGGCGTCGGGAATGGAGACGGTGCTCACGGAGGTTGCGACGAAGGGAACGATGTTACCGACATTGTAAGCGTTCTCCTCATTAAGGCTGGCGGTCTTTGTTTTGTTGGGAACGCCTTGGATGCGTTTTAGGGACCAGCTTGAGCCGACCGGAAGAGGCGTCATGGGCTCGACGACGATGGCGTGAGGGATGACGGTGTGGCTTGGTTGAACTTTGGGGCGGTCTTTTTTTAGAAATCGTTCCTGCCATGATTGGGTGTAATAATAGCTGCTTCCGAAATCACCCCATTGGGCCTGTCGGGTTCGGGCGGCGACGATCAGGGCGCCTTGTTCTTTAGTTTCGGGTCGGACGAAGTGGAAGAAGGGGGCTGCGGTGAGAGGGTCGATGTCGTCGTTGAAGAAAAGGACGTAGCCTCCCGAGCGCAATGTTCCCCGCTTGCGGGTTCGTTGGACGCTCAATCCTTCGGTTGCGAGATCATCGAAAGTAGTTTGTTCGACCTTGGTGCCGTCCAGGGCAGTGAGCTCGGAGGCGGTGGAGATTTTGTAACTCACGCCGACGGTCGGGGCTTCCTGCGGAACGAGACGGGCGATATTTTGAGCGCGCCAAAGGATCTTGGTGTTCCAGACCGGCTTGATGTCCAGGAGGTCGTTGGCTTGTTCTTTTCCGAGAAGATCTTCCGCGACCATCGGTTTGTCGAAAACGATTTCGATGGTGGATTGCGGATTGATGGGACGGCTGCTGGAACTCAGTCGAGGGGTTGCGTGGAGGCAGTTCAGGGAGAGGAGGAAGAGAAGAACTTTCATTGTTGTTTGGTTTAACGTCACAGATACCAAACGATTCACAAAAAAGTATCAAGAAAGGTCTTCTTTGACAGGACTCATACGAAAGGCAGGTAATTTGAGCGCTATCGCTATGATCAAAGCTCTCACCCTCGCCCTTTGCTTTACCGCTCCACTTCTTGCGGAAAAATATAAACTCGGTCCGGACTCGATAGTTCAGGAAGGTGTGCCGAAGGGAAAAGTGACGCGGCATGAATGGCGGAGTGAAGTTTTCGAAGGCACGCTGCGGCAGTATTACGTCTATGTGCCGGCCCAGTATGACGGGACCAAAGAGGCCAACGTTCTCGTTTTTCAAGATGGTCATGCCTATATCGGTCCGAAGGGGCAAATCCGGGCCTCGACCGTGATGGATAATCTCATCGCAAAGGGAGAGATTCCGCTGACGGTGGGCATTTTTTTGAACCCCGGATTGTTCACCGATAAGATCGAGGGGGTTCAGGGATGGAAGATGAAGAAGGGGAGCAATCGCAGCGTCGAGTATGACAGTCTGAATGGCGACTACGCCGAGTTTCTCGAAAAAGAGATTCTTCCCGAAGTGGGAAAGACGGTGAAATTGACCCAGGACCCCAAGAAGCGCGCGATTTGTGGCATGAGTTCGGGCGGGATTTGTGCCTTCACGGTGGCGTGGGAGCGGCCGGATCTATTTCGTAAGGTGATCAGCCACATTGGAAGTTTTACCAACATCCGGGGCGGGCATGTCTATCCGGCCTTGATTCGGAAGGGCGATAAGCGGCCGATCCGGGTCTTTTTGCAGGACGGGGACCAGGATTTGAACAATCAGCACGGAAATTGGTGGCTCTCGAACCTCCAGATGGACAAGGCGCTCAAGTTTCGGGACTACGATTATAAGTTCGTCCCTGGAAAAGGAGGGCACAACGGCGAGCACGGTGGGGCGATTTTTCCTGATACCTTGCGCTGGATTTGGAGAGAGTAGTCGGAAGCTGTGCTTTTGACACCAGTGGCCGGGGTTCTACACCAAAAGTAAAACTTTCGGCTACCCTGCTCTTGCCCGAAGGCCCGTGCCGCGCTAGACGGTGTCCGTCATGGCTCGTATCAACGAAAACTTCCAGAAGCTCAAGGCCGGCTACCTCTTCCCTGAGATCGCCCGTCGTGTGAACGCATACACCGATGCAGAACCTGAATTGGCCAAGCGCCTGATCCGTTGCGGAATCGGCGACGTCACCGAGCCCGTTCCTGTCGCCGCCCGCGAGGCCATGAAGAAGGCGGTCGATGAGCTAGGCAATCGCGGAACGTTCCGTGGTTATGGTCCCGAGCAAGGCTATCCCTTCCTTCGCGAAACCATCGCCGACAATGCCTACGCCGGGCTCGATATCGATGCCGGTGATATTTATGTCTCGGACGGTTCCAAGTGCGATTCGGGCAACATCCTCGATATTTTCGGGGAAGGGAATAAGATCGCGGTGACTGACCCGGTTTATCCTGTCTACGTCGATACCAATGTCATGGCCGGAAACACCGGTGAGGCGAACGAAGCAGGGGAGTATGAAGGTCTCGTTTATCTCAAGTGCACCGTTGAGAACGGCTTTGTGCCCGCCCTTCCTGAGGAGAAGGTCGACTTGATCTATCTTTGCTATCCGAACAACCCAACGGGAACGACTGCGACTCGTGAGCAGCTCGAAACCTGGGTCGCGTATGCTCTCGAGAACGACGCGGTCATTCTTTACGATGCCGCATACGAGGCCTTTGTGCAGGACGAATCAGTTCCTCGTTCGATTTATGAAATCGAAGGAGCCAAGAACTGCGCGATTGAGTTTCGCTCCTTCTCCAAGAACGGTGGATTTACCGGCGTGCGTTGTGCTTACACCGTGATTCCCGAAACGGTCACCGGTGCAACTGCTTCCGGAGAGCGGGTCCCTCTCAAGCAACTCTGGGGACGTCGTCATTCCACCAAGTTCAACGGAGCATCCTATCCCGTTCAGCGTGGAGCCGAGGCCATCTACTCCGAGGCGGGAAAAGCCGAAGTCGCGGAATTGGTGAAGCACTACATGACCAACGCCAAGCTTCTCAAAGAAGCCTGCGAAGGCCTCGGCCTGAAAGTCTGGGGCGGCGAAAACGCTCCTTACGTCTGGGTCGGTTGTCCCGAGGGTGTCGATAGCTGGGGCATGTTCCAGAAGATGCTCGAAAGCGCACAAGTCGTAGTCACTCCCGGTGCCGGATTCGGCGCAGCGGGCGAAGGATTCTTCCGGATTTCAGCCTTCAATTCGCGTGAAAACGTCGAGGAAGTCTGCCGTCGACTTGTGGAGATGGTTTAAGCGGCTACTTACGTTTTCAGCCCGTCGGGATTCGTTCCGGCGGGCTTTTTTTGAGTAAAAGCTATTCGACTGTTACTTCGACATCTTGAGGCAAAGGAGCCTGTTCTGCCCCCGCATGAGAAGGTGGCCATTGGAGAGGGCCATGTTGCTCCAGTATTTCAGGTCGCGACGTTTATCGAGATTGGTCTCGAAGACGTTGGAATCGGCGAGAAGTTTGAAGCCGGAGGGATCGGGATCGACGAGGCGGAGGACGCCACTTTCGCCATCTTGAATGATGATCATGCCATCGGCAAAGATGCTGTTGCCCCGCCCCATGAAGGGCTCATCGCCGGTGTTCCAGAGTTCTTTTCCTTCGAGAGTGTAGCAAGCTAATCCGCCGGTCTTGCGCTTGGCCTTGACCTTGTGGTTGGAGTTTTCGTTGGCGAGGAAGTAGAGGTGGTTGTCGATGAGAAGCGGCGGGTGAACCTGGGTCCCTTTCTTGATCTCCCAGAGGGTCTCAATTTTATACTCACTCCCTTGCTTCTTAATTGAGAGCATTTTAGAGCCCCCGTCATATCCGCCCGATGCAAAGATGCGGTCCTGACCAACTTGGACTGGCACGGTGATGGGAATGCGGTTTTGGTATAGGTCGCTTTGCCAGAGTTTTTTTCCGGTTTTGGGTTCGAAGCTGCTGAGTCCGGTTCCGTCAGTGGTGAGGATGACGACCTGTTCTTCGCCGCAGAGATTCATGATGGTTGGAGAGGAATGAGTATTGCCGAAGCCGTCACTTTTCCAAAGTTCCTTGCCGGTCTTTTTATCCCAACCGACAATACCGGTGTCTTCACCAAAGGGGGTGATGATGACGACATCACCGACGACAAGGACGCACTGGGCGTAGCCCCACTTCGGGGTGTCGGCATCTGGGTAGCGTTTTTTGAGAGAAACTTTCCAGTCGGGCTTGTGGGTCTTGCGGTTGATGCGGAAGACCTCTCCGAATGGTCCGATAAAGTAGACGGCGTCCTCCACCACAGTTGGAACACTCCGGGAGCCGGGAAAGGGAGGTTCCCCCTCGGAGGGGCTTTCGTATTTCCACTGTTCCTTGCCGTCTTTCAAGCTGAGGCAGCGCAGGATGTCTTTTTCCTTAGAGACGCGATCGACAATAAAGACCTCGTCACCCACGACGGCGGCACCTCCGAATCCCTCTTCGAGTTCGGCTTCCCAGAGAAGCTCAGGGCCCTCCTTGGGAAAGGATTTGAGAAGGTTTGTTTCGGTGGAGAATCCATCGCGGGTAGGCCCGAGAAAGTGAGGCCAGTCAGCGGCTATCAGGGACGAAAGGGCGAGGAATGAAAAAAGAATTGGAAGTTTCATGTCGAGAGATGGGCTATCCTTGAAGAGAGATTCGGGGCGGCAAGTAAAAAAGGAACGCGCTCCGACAAAATTGACCAAATGATTTAACTATTAATTTCATTCATGGGGCCCTTCTTTGTGGGCAGGCGCATTCTCAGTCCCATGGAGGGAGACGTGCTTTCGCGTTTCGCTAAGAATGAATGATCGCAAGGACGGAGTCCTCCGATTGGTGGAGCAGTAGCGTTTACTGGTCCGCTGTTTCCTTGATGTCAGTCAAGGCCGCGATGAAATCTCCGAGGATCTCCGCAGGCACCATGATGGTGTCGCGATTGCCGCTGACATCTTCCGTGATTTTCACCACGCGTCCGCGTTGGTTTTCTTTGAGATCCATAAAAAAGATCTTTCGATCCGCGAGAATTTTTTCGGTATGTAAGATTTCTTGGTCCACAGCTTTCCTGAGTAATTTCAATAATAGGGTCTCGCCTGAGACCGGTGAAGTCAATGTGAAACTTGTTCATCCTTCGGGAGGGAGAAATTGGGAAAATCCGCAGAAGAGCTTGGAGTTCTCCGGAGGGAGATCAGGAGCGGGTTGTTCATGATCGAGAAACTCGGTGCAGGCGCCGAAAAACTCTTCCCTCGTCTTCACCCTGCGAATGGTGTGTTCGAATTCTGGGACGTGTCCCTGGGAGATGTAGATCAAGTATTTCTTCATCTTCTGGATATGCTTGGCCTCGATAAATTTAGGGATTTCCAGGGCCGTTTCCTCGTAAAGTAACTCGATGTATGCCTTCACCATTTTTCCGGTGACGACGGGGACTGGTTCGTCGAGAAAGGCGGCGTGGAGTTGCGGAAAGATCCAGGGGTAGCGGATAGCCCCGCGACCGATCATGAGCCCGGCGGCTTGGGTCTCCTCGAGATAAGCGAGGCCGGTGGGAATGTTGACGACATTGCCATTGGCGATGACCGGACAGGGAAGCACTTCGACGGCCTGGCGAATTTTCTCAGGATGAACGGGCGTTTGGTATCGTTCTCTAACAGTTCTCCCGTGAACAGTGAGGAGATCAATGGCGTGCTTTTTAAAAACAGAGAGGAGGTCGTCGAATTCGTCGGGTGATTCGTATCCGACGCGGGTCTTCACGGTGAAGGGAAGGTCATCGCAAGCCTCGCGCAAGGCGCCGACGAGTTCGTTAATTTTGTCTGGGTTTCTGAGAAGTCCCCCGCCGGCTTCCTTACGACAAACAACCGGAGCCGGACAGCCAAGGTTGAGATCGATTCCGGCGATGGGATGTTTCTTTAGAAGTTGGACCGTGCGAACCAATTCGCTCGCGTCTTGTCCGATCATCTGCGCGATGATCGGGCGCCCAGTGGGATTCTCGGTGATAGAGCGGAGGATGTAAGGATCGAGATTGGAATGAATGTGGACGCGGAAGTATTCGGTGACGTAGACGTCGGCACCGCCCAACTGCGCCATGACCCGCATAAAGGGCAGGTCGGTCACATCCTGCATGGGAGCAAGAAAAAGAGCGGGTCTATCGGTGGGGAGCATTAATGGGAGGATTTGACTGGAGTCATTTTGAAGTTCATATCCCGCTTGCCGTAGTTGTGTTGTTGAATGTCAACGATGAGGACTTTGCGATCAGGGAGAATGTGGCTCCAGGCCGCCGGAGGCATGTCGGAAATAATGACAAGGGCATCTTCCGGGGGCGTTTCCAAAATGGTAGCGACGAGATTGTGGGCTTCGGTATCGCCGGCGCGTTGGGCACTTGCCAGGACAGTGAGCGCTTCACTCCAGGCTGAAAATTGGAAGCTGGGGAGAGATTTCCAGGCGAGGAAATCACTGGTGAAGGTGGCGGGCACGCCGATGCTGCGTAGGTGCCGCAAGGTGCCGCAGAGGAGGGAGAGTGCACGTTCGAAGAGGTCGGTGCGGATGAGGGCGCCGTCGGTGCCGAAGCTGTGGAAAATGACGGTCGCTTTTCGGGGACGAATGCCGGGTGGATCAAATTCACGAACGCGGGGAGCTCGACCACGGGCGAGGGAGCGGATGGTGGCGGGCCAGTGGAGCCGCTTGGCGGGATCGCCGGGGCGGAAGGGGCGGAGTCCTCGGGGCTCGCCCGGAGCGTTGCCGGTTTGGAATCCGTCGCCGTGCCAGGCGTCGTCGAACTCGCCGCTGGCGAAGAATTCCCGGGGTAGGAGGGCCTTGGGGAAGACAAGAATTTCCAGCCTAATTGTAATTCGTTTTTGGTAGGTGAAAATGTTCAGCGGAAAGCCGGAGGAGAGAAGACAGGGGGGGTTGCTGACCGCGCCCCGGTTGGGGATGGAGCCGCGCAACTTGGAGGTCGCCGAGGAGCTGGCCGCAGCCCATTTGACGTGGGTATGAATACGGGTGCCATTGGAGAGATCGAGTTGGATGTCGATTCCGTAGGTATCAAAGAGGCTGCGATGGTTTTCAAGCGAGAGCCGAAAATCCATCGGAGTGTCGGCGAAAACCCGAGCGGGGGCCTGGAGGTGGAGTTTGAGATTCGAGAGATTCCAACGCCCGATGACAAAGACGATGGCAAGAACAATTAGTCCCACCAGTCCGAGGGAGATGAGCGGTCCGTCAATCCTGAGAATACCCGCCGAGAACAGAGCCAGGGAAGCTCCTAAAAATGCTGCGCCGCGCGGAGTTAAGCTCATTGAGGGAGTGTGTCCCGACATGTCATAATGAGCAAGAAATGGCGGCGTGTTTTCCTCTGGCCTCAAGACACGCCTTTAATGAATTGTTAGTTTCCTTGATCAATATTCGGAAGATTTCCCAAGCTCAATGAGCGGATTGTCGAATGGGAGAGTCCTTTTCCCTAAAATGACTCCCCCTATTTGGGAAGGTCATGTCCTTCTCTCTTTGATCTCTAGGCGGTTCCGTGTCCATTTCAACAACTCTAGTTCCCTACTCATCAATAGTTTACGAGTAAGGACGATTGGCTTCAGTTTTTCAGATATCACAAGCAAGACCCACAAAGCTGATGAAAGGCGGGAGGCGGAAGGGTTGAGGTACAAAAAAAGACCACCTTTTGTCAGAGTGGCCTTTTGTAGAGTGAGAGCGCTTACTTGTATTCCTTTAGAAAGGCTACGAGGTCGGCGACGTCCTGCGGGCTGAGGCCCATTTGGTCGGCGGAGAGCATTAGTGAATAGTTCATCCCGCCCTGCTTCTTGATCATTTTACGGGGAATCAACTGGGTGACGCCTCCGGTGGAAGTGATCGTGGTGGGGTCGGTTTTGGCGAAGGCGAGTCCCTGGATTTTCTTACCATCTTTCAGTTGAAGAGTGGTGCCTTTGAATCCGTGGGAAATGTCTGCGGTTGGGTCAACGATGGCCCGGGCGATGACGTCGGCGGGTTGGCCTCCGCCCCATCCCTTAAGGTTGGGACCGTAGTTGATGCCGGCTCCGTTGAACTCATGACACATAATGCAGCGGGTCGCAGTAGTTTTGCCTTTGGCGGCATTGCCTTTGAACTTGAGAACGTCCTCGACGGAGAACTTGGGCTTTTCCTGACGGGGAACTGCTATCGGCAGGGCCACGACTTTGTCGGGATCGTAAATGCCGCGCTTCTTGAGCTCTGCCATGAGGTCATAATCGCGCCATTCGCCGATGGCATTTCGGAAGAGCCAGTATGTCGCGTCCTTCTTGGTGAGGGAATTGTCGCAAAGCGTCAACATGGCGTCGGCAGCGGAGCGATGGTTGATGAAGGCTAGGGACTCGATCGCCAAGGCGCGTTGCTCGGCGGTGGGATTATTGGATTGCGCGAACTCCAAAAGATCGGGAACAGCAGCAGAGGGCCAGAGACGCCAGGTGACTTTCAGGGCGCGGTCGGACCACTCCTGGTTGCTGGCTTCCTTGAGGGCGAGCCAGATTTCGTTCTCCTTGTTGGCTGCTCCGAGTCCAAAGGCTTCGAGGGCGTTTTTGTCATCGACTTCAAGCTTCTTGGCGAGAGTGATGAATATATCCTTCGTCTTGTCGGCGGGAAGGTCGCGCATGGAGAGGGCGACATCTCGACGAACTCCGGTGTCGGGGTCGTTGGCGAGCTTGGCGGCGTAGGGCAGGATATCCTGTCCGGCACGGCGGAAGGCGCGGTAGGCCGCGATGCGGATTTGCGGATCCTTTTTGTTGCTCAGGAGCATCTCGCAAGTAGCCCGACCGGATTTGCCAAGGTGCGGAAGAACCCAGATCGCGCGGGCAGCGACAAACCTATTGGCGTTGGGTTTGCTGAGCATTTTTTGCAGGGCGGGAACGGCTTTTTCTCCGTGTTTCTTCAGTGCCATAAACCCGAGATAGCGGGTGTTGATGGCGGGTGACTTGAGAGCGGTGATCGCGCCGTCGATGGTATTGAGGTCAAACTTGGGGACCTTGGATTTGAATCCTTTTGGCGCGATGCGGTAGATCGTGCCGGAGCAGGAATTGTCGAGGTCGGCGTGTCCGCCAACGCGTCCGTCGAACCAATCAGTGACATAGACCGCGCCGTCGGGGCCAACGGTGACATCGGAGGGGCGGAACTGGTAGCGGGTCTCCTTGCTCATCTTGCGGGTGCCTCCAACAAAGTCGGAGCCGAAGAACTCATCCTTGAGGTTGGTGGTGAGGAAACTGCCGCGGTCGAGCTTGAAGGTCGCGCCTTCCGGAGTGGGCTGATAGTGGAAGATCGTATTCCGTCCAGGCTCGCAGGAAAGGAAGGAGCCCACGAAAGATTTCCCGAGTGCTCCGTTCTCATACATGGTGACTCCGGTGGGAGAACCGCCGCCGTAGACATCGCCGGCGTGCATTGTTCCGGGATCGAGCTGACGCCAGTGAGCGCTTTGGTGTCCCTGGCCGGGGCGTTTGACATCGCGGTAGCCTTGTTTGCCATCGCGTGTGAAGTATCCCGCGCATCCGTATTCCAGGATGTAGGAAACACGACAAGCCGGTGGATCGTCGTTGTCGTTCTGGAAGGTGTTGCCAAAGGAGCTGACGGATTGCTCGTAGGAATTTCGGTAGCCGTGACCGGTGATTTCGGCATTGGTGCCATCGGGATTCATGCGGACGGTGAAGCCGGACGTCCAGACGTGACCGTCATCGGATTTCTTGCCGGAGCTCGCGCGGTGATCGACGAGAAAATCTCCGCCGCCGCCTTGATAAGTGCCGCCCATGTAGAAAGTCTTGCCGGACTTGTCTTTGAAGATCGCGCCGCAGTTTCCGTTGTTGAAATAGAGCTTTCCGTCGGGTCCGCCGGTGACGGAGTGGAGCGAGTGATCGTGGTTGCGTGCGTTGAACCCGGTGAGGATAATTTCGCGTTTGTCGACCTTGGGATCGAATTTCAGGTTGTTATCGACGTCGGTGTATTTGATCAGATCGGGTGGTTGGGAGACCCAGATTTCATTTCCGAAAACGGCCACACCAAGTGGAGCAATGAGGCCTTTTTCCTGGACGAAGGTGTGGGAGGAATCGCATTTCCCGTCGCCATTGGTGTCCTGAAGGACCGCGATGCGATCACCTCCGGGACGTCGGCCGTTGTGGCGTCGGTAGTTGACGCCTTCGGCCACCCAGATTCGACCGGCGTGGTCGATGTCCATGTTGGTGGGGTTGTAGAGATTTGGAGTGGTGGCCCAGACTGAGACTTCGAGATCACCCATGGCTTTGAAGGCCGAGGTGTCGACGTTTGCTGGATTGTCTTTGGGTTTCCAGTCTTCTTGAGCCAGAAGGGGAGAAATTAACAGGAAGGCGAGACTTTTTCTCATGAGAAAATCAATACGCCCAATTGCACGCTCAGTTTCAAGCAATTTCTCTGGTTGAAAGGAGTGCGGGTTTCGATAGGTAGGGAATCATAATGTTGAAGAAATGGTGTTTGTTGGCTGCTGTGACGGGAGTGTGGGCGCAGGCTCAGGCGAAATCGTATGTTCTCATCCTCGTGGATGATCTGGGCTACATGGATATCGGGGCATACAATCCGAAGAGTTTTTACGAAACGCCGAATATCGATGCATTGGCGAAGTCGGGGGTGAAATTCACGGACGGCTATGCGGCCAATCCGGTGTGCTCGCCGACGCGCTTTGGGATCCAGACAGGTCGTTATCCGACACGAAAGGATTGCACGAATTTCTTCAGCGGGAGACGCGGTGGGAAGTTCGCCTGTGCTCCTTTGCACGATCGCTTGGATCACGACGAAGTGACGATTGCCGAGGCACTGAGGGAAGAGGGCTATGCGACATTTTTTGCGGGCAAGTGGCAT
>JAKMEV010000542.1:0-8661 GCA_022425785.1 Akkermansiaceae bacterium
TAGCGAACCCTCTCACCCTTCCGGACTTTTTCAGCCGTCGCAATAAACGCCTTGGAAAAATCAATCCCAATCACCTCATCCGCACTCCGCGACATCTCCAAAGTCGAACGCCCCACCGCGCAACCCACATCGAGAGCCCGCTTCACCCGCCCTTTAGAAAAATGCCCCACAGTTCGCACCGGAAAATCCAGCGCTTCAGTCGGACCTCCGGGCCAAGGCAGGATTTCCTCCGCGCTTCCAAAGTGAAAAAGGAGATACTCTCCGACATATCGCCCCGATTCATAAACCTCGCTCATTGCCAGCACTCAACCCCATCTTCCTTCATTGTCGAGAATAAGCCTACATCTCGTTCAGCCTCCTTGATCATTCATCGTATCGAAGCCTCCCCCTCCTCATCCCCAAAATATCAACAAGTCCGCCCAGAGGACCTCAAGGAGATGAAGACCGGCATCCCATCCCCATCCGTGCCTTCCGGGAATTCTGAATAACTATTTTCGCTTTCAGGCGACTTGGGGGTTTTCACACTCCCCATCCTGCGCTACCTCCGCTCCACCATGCTCAAAGCCGGAATCGTAGGAATGCCCAACGTAGGGAAATCCACCCTCTTCAACGCCCTCACCCGCACCCGTAACGCGGAGGCCGCCAACTACCCCTTCTGCACCATCGACCCCAATGTGGGCATGGTCACCGTACCGGACGAGCGACTCGACACCCTCTCGAAGATCTCGAATTCCACCAAGGTAATCCCCACCGCCATCGAATTCGTCGATATCGCCGGTCTTGTCGAGGGAGCCTCCGAGGGCGCCGGCCTCGGCAATAAATTCCTCGCCACAATCCGTGAAGTCGATGCCATCGTGCAAGTCGTTCGTTGCTTCGAAAACGACGACATCATTCACGAGCTCGGATCCGTCGATCCCACCCGCGATATTGAGATCATCAACTCCGAACTCATCCTAGCAGACATCGCAGCCCTCGATAAGCGCCGCCAGTCACGCGAGAAAAAGGCCCGCAGCGGCGACAAGGAATCCAAGACCGAAGTCGAACTCATCGACAAGCTCCTTCCCCACCTCAACGAAGGAAAGCCCGCCCTCACTGCTGACCTCAACGACGACGAAACCCTCCTCCTCAAGGAATTCTTCCTCCTCTCCTCAAAGCGCACCATCTTCGCCTGTAACGTCAACGAAAGCGAACTCGCCGGAGCTGTGGCAGATCCCGATTCCCATCCGCTCGTCTCCAAGGTGAAAGCCTACGCCGCTGAATCCCACGGCGCGGAGATCATCGTCATCTCGGCTCAGATCGAAGAAGAACTCGTCGAGCTCTCGCCCGAGGAAGCCACCGAGTTCCTCGGCGACATGGGCGTGAGCGATTCCGGCGTTTCCGACCTCATCAAAGCCGTCTATCACCTCCTCGGACTGCGCACCTACATTACTACCGGCGAAATGGAAACCCGCGCCTGGACTATCACCGAGGGCGACAAAGCCCCCGCCGCTGCCGGCGTCATTCACGGCGACTTCGAACGCGGCTTCATCGCCGCCGAAGTCATCTTCTACGACGACTTCGTCGAACTCGGTTCCAAAGCGGCCTGCCGCGACGCCGGCAAGCTCCGCATCGAAGGCAAAGAATACGTAGTCAAAGACGGCGACGTCATCGAATTTCGCTTTAATGTGTAATTCTTCCCCGACCGAAAATTCCTCCTTTCAAATCACGCGACCCGCACTAGCTTGAGCGGCCATGCGTTCAATCCTGCGCCCTCTTCTTCCTCTCGCTCTGACAGCTGCCGCTTCCGGGCAGCTAAAAGAATCTCCGCTAACGACAAAGGCAAAACCCACGATTTACGACTCGGTCGTCAAAATCGAATGCGCCACTCAGGTCCCCGACTACCGGACCCCCTGGAATAGTGGTCGCTTTTCCGGCGGACGTGGCACCGGATTTCTCATCGGCCACAACCAGTTTCTCACCAACGCCCACGTCGTTTCCGACGCCCGACGCCTCCTCATCACCCGCCGCGGCTCGGCTCAAAAGCACGTCGCACGCATCAAGCACATCGCCCACGACTGCGACCTCGCGCTTCTTGAACTGGAATATTTCGCTCCCTTCGAAGATCTCAAGCCCATCGAAATCGGCGGCATGCCCCAGCTCGAATCAGAGGTCAGTACCATCGGCTATCCCGTCGGAGGCGACCGCCTCTCGGTCACACGCGGAGTCGTTTCCCGGATCGACTTTTCCTCCTACTCGCACTCCCGCGCCGATTCCCACCTCGTCATTCAGGTCGATGCTGCAATCAACCCCGGAAACTCCGGCGGCCCGGTCATTCAAGATGGCAAACTCGCAGGGGTTGCCTTCCAGGGACGCACCGACGCCGACAACGTGGGCTATATTATTCCCACTCCTGTAGTGAAGCGCTTTCTCGAGGACATCAAGGATGATGAATATAACCACTATATGGACATCGGCCTCTCCACTTTCCCTCTCTTCAACCCCGCGATGCGGAAGGCCTACAAGCTCTCCGATGACGCAAAAGGAATACTCGTCGCCAACGTGGTCCCCGAGGGTCCGTGCGACAAAGTTATCGAAAAGGGCGACGTTCTTCTCAAAATTGACGGCAACGAAATCGACAGCGCCGGCAACATCCGTATCGGTGGTGAATTCGTCGACATGAACGAAATCGTCGAGCGCAAGTTCGCCGGCGACAAAGTCAAACTCACCATCCTCCGGGGAGGGGAAACGAAGAATGTCGAAATCACCCTCAACGAATTCCCCTACAGCAGTATTTACTCAATCCGCTACGACGAGCAACCACGCTTCACCTTCTACGGCGGACTGGTCTTCCAACCACTCAACTTCAACCTTTACGCGAGCTACAGCTTCGACGACCGCCGGCTTCGACAAATCTACAACGACTTCATCTCAAAAGGCCTCTTCAAGGAAATCGAAGACATCGTCGTCCTCACCCGCGTCGAAAGTGATCGACTCACCACCAGAATGGGAGGCTTCACCGGAATGGTCGTTGAGAAAGTCAACGACACCAAGATCAAGAACCTCAAACATCTCCACGAGATTTTCAACACGCCCAACCCACCGGAATTCCACGTCATCGAATTTAATGGCGGCGCCCGACCACTCATCGTTCCCTCCGCTGAGGCAGCCGAAGCGCAAAAGCGCATCATGCAACAAGTCGGCATCAGCAAAGCCTCACGGCTTGAAAAATAATCCCTCAATTCTAAAGCCCTCATCTCTATGAAGCTTCTCATTTTCACGCTCCTCACTGCCCTCCCTCTTCTTGGCGCTCCTTCGGACTCGCTCGTGCGAATCAATTCCACCCTGCAATCCTACAAGGCCTCCCAACCCTGGGAAAAGAACTCGCCTAAAAAACGGCGTGGCCTCGGCACCCTCCTCTCTGGAAACCGCGTCCTCACCACGGCTGCCATGGCGGCCGATGCGATCTATCTTGAATTCGAATCCGCCGACAGCTCCCGTCGTGTTCCGGCCAAGCTCAGCGCAATCGACTACAAGACCAACCTCGCCCTTCTCGTCCCGATCAATGGAGCCGATTTCCTCAAAGACCTCGAGCCTGCAGAAGTCAGCAGCCCCGTAAAGATCGGCGACGACCTGGAATTTTACCAACTCGAAGATAACGGTGATTCACTCTCCACCAGCGGAACGATTCGCAAGATGGACCTCCTCAGCACCTTCGTGAGCAGTGGCGGCTACCTCAGCTATCAAGTCAAAGCCTCGATGCAAACCGCGGGCAATTCCTTTACTCTCCCCGCCTACCACAATAACAAACTTGCGGGCGTTCTTACGAGCTACAATTCCAAGGACCAAATTTGCGACGTGATCTCAGCCGATATCATCTCTGCCTTTCTTAAGGACGCCACCGATGGCAAATACCTCGGCTTCCCCAGCCTCGGCGCCGGGTTCAGCACGACTGAAGACGAGCACTTCCGTGCCTGGCTCAAGCTGCCCAAGGAAGCCGGTGGCATTTACATTAACCGCGTTCTTTCCGGAGGATCAGGCGACTCCGCTGGCATGAAAAAAGGCGACGTCATTCTCACCATCGATGGCAATGCCATCAACCGTCAGGGATACTACCAGCACGAAAAATATGGCACCCTCTACTGGCCCCACCTTGTCGGTGGTAGCCGCGTCATTGGCGAAAAGATCTCCATTGGCATCCTCCGCGAGGGCAAGCCGCTTGACCTCAAAATCACGCTCAAGAAGGCGCCCGATCCACTTCTCCCACTCCACCGCTACGGCAACGCTCCGCCCTACCTCATCAAAGGCGGACTTGTCTTCCAGGAACTCTCCCGCCCCTACCTCCTGGCCTTCGGCAAGGAATGGGCCACCCGCGGACCACTCAACCTCCTCGACGTCATGGCCAACCCCGGTGACTATGAAGAAGGTCGCGACCGCGTCGTTGTCCTCACCCGCGTCGTCCCCACCGAAGCCACCATCGGATACGACCGCATCTCCAATCAAATCATCAAAGGCGTAAACGGCAAACCCGTCGCCGACCTCCCCTCTCTCGCCAAGGCTCTGTCTTCAACGACCGAGAACGGCATTCACGAGATCGAAACCGATCAAACGCCCTACAAGCTCTACCTCGACCAAGGTCTCTCGGACCAGGTCGACACCCAGTTTAAAGCCCGCGGCCTTCCGTCACTCTCACGACTCTACGAACCCAAGGCGAAGTAGGATCTCTTTGTATGGAGAAAATTAGGCTCACCAGCTTCTTTCCCCTTTAGGAATACCGATGTGAGCGAAGACCGGAGAATGAGGTCTCGGCCTTTCCTTTCCTGACAGCCTGACAGTCCCCGAGATTGGGAGTCCGACAGTCGAAACCGAAAGCGATCTTCTTCAACTTTGGCATCGCCATGGTCTGCTCCAAAACTTTATCTGTGCCAAAATCCCGGCGGTCATTCAGAGTAAAACGCTCGAGATGCTTGCATTCCCAGAAACGAATCAAACCCTCCAATTCCCCGTCCAGAATGGCCTGACTTGTGCTACAGGCCGAACCCTGAGGATCCTCTTATTTTTCTCCTCTTGAAATTTCATCCGGCACCACTAGATTCCCCCCGTAGCCTCAAATCAGGGGCTTCGCACAGCTTCAGTCATGAGTGCATCCACTTGCTCCCTTTGCGCCTTCGCAAAATCATCCATTGGTCGGAAATTGATCGTCGCCCTCACCGGCCTCGCTCTCGTTCTCTTCCTCGCCGGTCACCTTAGCGGCAACTTACTCATCTTCGCCGGCCGTGACGCCTTCAACGAATATGCCCATTTCCTCCATACCTTCCTTCATGGCATGGGGGTTTGGATCGCTCGAATTGGCTTGCTTGCCTGTTTCGCACTCCACCTTGTTTTCACCGTCCTCCTGACCAAGGAAAACAAGGCCGCCCGCACCGCCTACGCCCGCGAAGCCACCGTGCAGGCTCCCAAGTCCTCCCTCATCATGATCTGGTCGGGACTCACCATCCTCGCCTTCGTCGTCTACCATATCCTTCATTTCACAGTCCGGATTGACTCTGAGCTCGCCGAACTCGGCAAAAACGACCCATGGGGAATGGTGATCCTTGGATTCCAAGATTCCATCGTGGTCCTGTTCTACATAATCGCCATGACCCTCCTTTGCTCGCACCTGAGCCACGGAGTTGCCTCGATCTTCCAGACTCTCGGCCTGCGCACCAAGAAAACAGCCTCTGCCATCAAATTCGTCTCCCAAGCCTACGCCATCATTATCTACGTCGGCTTCCTCTCCATTCCCATCGCCATCAAATTCTTCGGTTATGGCTACGACAAATAACTTTTCCGACCAATGAGCTTAGATTCCAAAATCCCCACCGGTCCTCTCGCCGACAAATGGACGTCCCACAAGGTGGACTCCAAATTGATCAACCCGGCCAATAAGCGGAAATTCAAAATTATCGTGGTGGGCTCCGGACTTGCCGGGGGTTCCGCCGCCGCCACCCTTTCCGAACTCGGCTATCAGGTGGATTGCTTCTGCTATCAGGACAGCCCCCGGCGCGCCCACTCCATCGCCGCCCAAGGTGGAATCAACGCCGCCAAGAATTACCAAAACGACGGCGACTCCATCTTTCGCCTCTTCTACGATACGATCAAGGGCGGCGACTTCCGCGCCCGCGAAGCCAACGTGCATCGCCTTGCCGAAGTCTCCAGCAATATCATCGACCAATGCGTCGCCCAAGGTGTGCCTTTCGCCCGCGAATACGGAGGACTACTCGACAACCGCTCCTTCGGAGGCGCGCAGGTCAAACGCACCTTTTACGCCCGCGGCCAGACCGGTCAGCAGCTACTAATCGGATGCTACCAAGCCCTTTCAAAGGAAGTCGCAAAAGGCGGTGTCAAAATGCACACCCGTAACGAGATGCTCGATCTCGTGGTCGTCGACGGACACGCCAAAGGCATCGTTGTTCGTAACCTCGTCACCGGTGAAGTCACCTCTCACGCCGCCGATGCGGTAATTCTCGCCACCGGGGGATATGGAAACGTCTTTTACCTCTCCACCAATGCCATGGGCTGCAATGTCATGGCCGCCTATCGTGCGCACAAGCGGGGCGCCTACATGGCCAACCCCTGCTACACCCAAATTCACCCAACCTGTATCCCCGTAAGTGGCGACTATCAGTCCAAGCTGACCCTCATGTCCGAGTCGCTCCGTAACGATGGACGAATCTGGGTTCCAAAGTCTCGCGAAGACGCCAAAGCAATCCGCGAAGGAAAAAAGAAGGCCATCGACGTCTCCGAGGAAAATCGCGACTACTATCTTGAGCGTAAGTATCCCTCCTTCGGCAACCTTTGCCCGCGCGACATCGCTTCCCGGGCCGCCAAGGAAGTCTGCGATGATGAACGCGGTGTCGCAGCTTCCGGACTGGGAGTGTATCTCGACTTTGCCGATGCCATCGCCCGCGACGGGGAAGACGCCATCCGCGCCCGCTATGGCAACCTCTTCCAGATGTATGAGAAGATCTCCGGCGACGATCCCTATAAGTCACCGATGCAAATCTACCCAGCCGTTCACTACACCATGGGTGGGCTTTGGGTCGATTACAACCTGATGTCCAACCTCCCCGGACTCCACGTTCTCGGTGAAGCAAACTTCTCAGACCACGGAGCCAACCGCCTCGGAGCCTCCGCTCTCATGCAGGGCCTGGCCGACGGATACTTCGTCATCCCGTCCACCATCGCGGTCTATCTCGCTACGCAAAAGCCCGGAGCTGTCACCACCGACCATTCGGAATTCAAGCGCGTCGAAAACCAAGTCAACGACCGCCTCAAATCCCTCATGGAGATCAAAGGAAACCGTTCCGTTGATTCCTTCCACCGCGAGCTCGGACTCCTCATTTGGGACAAATGCGGCATGGCCCGCGACGAGGCAGGCCTCAAGGAAGCTCTCGAAAAAATCCCTAAAATCCGCGACGAGTTCTGGACCAATGTTCGCATTCCCGGATCAGCAAATGGACTCAACCATGAGCTCGAAAAAGCAGGACGCGTCGCCGACTTCATCGACTTCGCCGAAGTCCTGTGCCACGACGCCCTCAACCGTGCCGAATCCTGCGGAGGCCACTTCCGATTGGAACACCAATTCACCGAAGCCGACGAAGAAGTCAAAGACGGCAAGACCCAAACGGGTGAAGCCAGACGCCACGACGACAAATATCTCTACGTCGCCGCATGGGAACACACCGACCCCGGCGAACCGCCCATTCTTCACAAAGAGGAACTCGTCTACGAAGAAGTGAAACCCTCAATCCGTTCTTACAAGTAAGTCATGTCTTTACTCAACCTCAATCTCAAAGTCTGGCGTCAGGATAACGCCGATTCCGAAGGCCGTATCGAATCATACGAAGCCAAGGAGATTCCCACTTCGGCGTCCTTCCTAGAAATGATCGACATCGTCAACGATCGTCTCATCAAGGATAACGAAGAGCCAATTCACTTTGACCACGATTGCCGCGAAGGCATTTGCGGGATGTGCTCGATGACCATCAACGGCGTCCCCCACTCCAAGGAGCAGGGCATCACCACCTGCCAACTTCACATGCGCAAGTTCTCCGATGGCGAAACCATCTGGATTGAACCGTTCCGCGCCAATGCTTTCCCGGTGGTCAAAGATCTCGTCACTGACCGCTCGTCATTCGACCGCATCATTCAAGCCGGTGGCTATATCAGTGCCCGCACCGGCTCGGCACCAGACGCGCACGCTACCCCGGTCCCCAAGGCCGACGCAGATGCCGCCTTTGACGCCGCTGCCTGTATTGGATGCGGTGCCTGTGTCGCCGCCTGCAAAAACGCCAGCGCCATGCTCTTCGTCTCCGCCAAAGCTTCTCATCTCAATCACCTTCCCCAGGGACAGGTCGAGAAAGACTCACGAACACTCGCCATGGTCCGCCAGATGGACGAGGAAGGATTTGGAAACTGCACCAACCAGTTCGAATGCGAAGCAGTATGCCCCAAAGAAATCAGCGCCGAGCACATCGCCAAACTCAACCGCGACTACCTCGCCGCCACCGCGCGCGAGACAGTTTCCTAGGGAACAGGCACTTTGCGCCGTGAAAATTAAGGGTGTTTTGATTTCCTTAATTTCCAAAAAATCCCCCAATCTGGCATCGCCAAGTTTTAGATTGCCATGTTAGTTTCCTGAGC
>JAKMEV010000571.1:0-17867 GCA_022425785.1 Akkermansiaceae bacterium
GGAAATGCCCAGAAGGGCTAGGAGAAGATATTTCATGCAGCGGGGTTTGAAATGAAGAGGCGAGACTAGTCATCTTCCACCGATTTGCAAACGAGCAAAAGTGAGATCTTCTTCCACCGAAAATGGGTGGTTTTTCTCCTGGAGCTGGTTTGAGAGGGAATCGGTAAAGTGATGCATGGGGACACTGAGCGCGGCAGTATTAATCCCAATGATGTGACTCAAGTTTTTTGAGTAATTCCCTGGCGGGTTGTTGGGAGCTGACGATATATGTGTTCCCAGGAAATTCTTTTGCCCGGTGGGATGAGAGGGTGACGCTTTGCACGAGGCGCATCGCCATGAGGTCAAAGAGGACCTCGCGCTCGATTTTTTCCAGAGAAATGACTCCGGCGTATCCCTTCACGATTTGACGGGCGGTGGATTTGAAATCGTCCTGCCCGAGGAGGGCATAGGCCAGCGTGATGGCCAGTTCGTTGATATGGGAAGATCGTTGGAGATCGCCGAAGTCGATCAGGCCGGCAAGGCGTGACGGGTTGTCGTGAGCTACGAGAAGGTTTTGTTCGTTGGCATCGTTGTGGATTATCGTTTTTCGGAGGTCGCGCACTCTTGGAAGAGTGTTCGATTCATAGCGGTCATAGAAGCCTTCGATACGGGATTGATCCTCCTCGCCAACGATGTCTCCGAGATGAATTTTGCAGGCAAGAACATTGTCGAGATTCCAGAGATCATTGGAACTTTCCGGAACGGGGTGATCGAAGCTTTCCATCGCCTTGGTAAATTGTCCCATGAAGCGACCAATGTCGTGGTTGAGCTCCGGGCTTCGCGCTGCTTTCCCGAGGATTACGCCTTCCAGAAAAGTCAGCATCCGAACAGAGAAGCCATTTACCTCGGTCATTGTTTCACCCTCCTTGTTGGCGAGGGTTAGTGGGCTATGAACTTCGGGCGCCGATTTGTTGAGATGATCCAGAACGAGGGTTTGGAGGTCGAGTTCCTCGTGAGTCCACCGTTTATTGGCGATTTTGAGGACGTAGCTCCCCATTGGGGTTTTGATTCGGGCATTTTGATCTTCGTAAGAATCAAGAAGGGAAATCTCACCCTGAATGCCGTAAAGATCCATGGCGATTGCGGCGAGTTGATCTTGATCAAATGAGGGGACTTCGTTTGACATATTGAGATGCGAATTTGATGAAACCTAAACACTTACCGTAAGGTTGGCCGCAGAGGTGAAGATCGTATTTCTCCCACTGAGGGAGACTTTTGTTCGGCGATGAAGCTACGGGTTCGAATTGTGGAAGGTCGAGGAAATACCCAATTGCGGGAAATTATTGGGAGTATCCGTGAATGGTCCAAAACGGGGGGATTGGGAGACAACGAGGACGTATTCGAAAATCACGGTTGCCAAGCGGGAGGCTTTTGCTAAGAAGCGCCCGCCACACAGGGAGTTTGGCCGCTGTAGCTCAGGGGTAGAGCAATTCATTCGTAATGAATAGGTCGTCGGTTCAATTCCGACCAGCGGCTCCAGTGTTTTTTTGACGTAGTGTGTAGGTTCGTTTTCCCGGGCAGTGGGAGGCCTAATGGGCCCCATAGAGGGTGGCAGACTCCGTTTTAGGATAAAAGCGAAAATTGAGGCAAAAAATAGATTGTCACCTCTGGATGTTTCAGTCAGGTGTTAGGCGGTATCGTTCTGCAGATCAGTGTCTTTGCTGTGATCTGTTTTATTTTACTCCCTTTAAAAACTAACCTTTTTTAACTCTCCCTCCTCAAGCTCTGCATTGGCGATAGATTACCAAAAAAACCTCATGAAACAGCCCCATTCTCACAGATTCCCCAAGCTAAGCGCCCTCGCTGGAGCGAGTATGATCTCAGCGCTATGCACGACTACTCACGCAGCCGTCACCCCTGGCGGGACATTCTCCGACAAGGCGATTTTCGTCGAAACTGGTGGCGGTGAAACTCTCGCCGCCGCACCTGGCGCAGGCAGTCTTGGTCCTGCGCTGGTCAATGATTTTGATACTACCATCGCGAGCGACGCCAGCTATGAGCTGAATCCATCGGCGGCGGACGCCACCCAGATCGGGCTTAGTTCCGGTCGGCATCTGGTCCTCTACAATACCCGTATCAACGATCCCGGAGGAATCAACCGCGCCGAACTTCAAACGAATCTCACGCTTGCTGGATCCCAGCTGGCAACTGGCCGTGCCCAAGGCTACATTCGCCGCACCGGCGGAGCCGACGAGGCAGTGATGTCGGGTGGAGCGATTATCACCGTCGCTGCTGACGACGACATTCTAACTCTCGAGACCCGGCGTTCGGATAACAACGCGGATGCCAATCTGCCGCGGCGCACTCCCGGGCTTACCGCCATTCAACTGCTCAAGCTCGAAGATACCTGGGACTACCTCAGCCTCGAGCGTAACGCCAACCAGACCGGGGTGAACACCTCGAACTTCATCGATGTCGCCTACGACACGATCAATACTGACTCCAGCTTCGGCACCGCTTTTTCGTTTAGCACAACCAGCGGTGATATCACTCTCAATGAGGGCGGGCTCTATCTTGTTTTCGCCAATACTAGTGTTCAGAAGGCGGACAATATCGCTCGGACCCAGTATAATCAGCAGCTTACGCTCGACGGAGTCCCAGTCGCGGGCTCGGAGACGACCACCTACGTCCGAGGCAACGAGAACACCAGTAATGGCGTGGCCGCGATTGGTAGGATCATTTCCGCCACTGGCGGACAGGTGCTCAATGTCGAAGTTAACAAGGAGGCCGGTATTGGCACCAATGGTGTGATCCAAGGTGGCGAGACGGCAATTACGATGGTCAAACTGCCTTCCGCTGCCGAGTATATCTCGCTAGTCGATACCACCAACCAGGAGGTCAATGATAATCCGGGACCGGGTCCGGTGACCTTCGCCACTCAGGTCGACGCTTCCTCGTCGAGGTTTAGTCACACCAGTGGTGGCAGCGCGGTGACGGTCAACCAAGATTCCGACTACTTGTTTTTCGGCACCGTTTTCACAACCAGTGATGCTGCCAATGACACTCAGGATCGTATCATGCCCCTGCATGGTTGGCAGATCGACGGCGCTGGAGGACCGCTCGCCTATGGGCGTGGCTGCCAGTATAACCGTGACAACCAGGTTCGTAACTCGGGCAGTTGGGGCGCGGCGATCCTCGGGTTGACCGGTACCCAGACAGTGGAGCTTACCACCCAGCGTCTCGGTAATTTCGATCAGGGAGCGGGCAGCACCATCGCGCTCCAGGGATTGAGCATCGAGAGCCTGAAGCCATCCACGGATCCCTTGATTGTAAAAAATTCCCAGCTTTCGGTGTTGGTCAGCACTTCTGGCACAATTACCACGGCCCTGTTGGAGACGATCGATGCGGACGACGCTTCGGCCGATCTTACCTACACGCTCACCTCGGCTCCTACTTTGGGCGCGCTGAGCAACAATGGCGTGGCCCTCGCGGTCAGTGGCACCTTCACGCAGGCGGATGTCGACAGCGGCCTGATTACTTTCGCCGCTGGCGCCGCTGCGGGGACCGACGGATTTGGCTTCTCGGTCGAGGACGACAGTGGTAGCGGCATCGCCGCCACTGGCAGCTTTGTCATTGGCATCGGCGCTGCGACCGTTGTTAATAACGACAGTGGTAACACCGATGAGGATACCGTTCTCACCGCCGTCGATGCAGGCGCGGATGTATTAGGTAATGATTCCGGCACTGGTCTCTCGGTTACCAATTTCGACGCTAGTAGCACCATGGGTGCCGCTGTCACGGTCTCCGGGACCGGCGTCATCAACTACGACCCGACTAATGCACCAGCAATCCAGGCGCTCGACGATGGCGATGTTGCGTCGGATAGTTTCACCTACACCGTCACTGATTTCGCTTTCGTCGACACGGTGGGGACCGTCGATATTACGCTCACCGGCGTCAACGACGCCCCGCTTGTTGTCGATGACAGCGCGAGCGGGACGGATCTTTCTGGTCCCTCCTTGAACGTCCTGGCCAACGACAGCGACGCCGATGCTAATGACACGCTCACGGTGGTATCGATTGATGGAAGTCCAGTTGGCCTCAGCGGGCTTACCATCCTCAGTAGTGAAGAGGCAACCGTCACCATCAACCCTGACGGAAGCTTCACATACGATCCCACAACTTCTGCCGATATTGGGACACTTGCCAATGGAGCAACTCTGGTTGATACGATTGCCTACGAAGTCAGCGATGGCACAACTACGGTAGCTGGAACGATTACGATTACTTCGACGGGCGCTTTGGGTGCCTCGAATGACGTTGGGTTAGTGGCCGCTAATGCAACTGGTAATATTAACATTTTGAATAACGATGACCTTTTTGGTGCTGCTGGCACGCCCACGGTCGGAGCGGTGGCTGATTTCAATGCAAGCGATGCCGGCAATAGCAGTGCAACATGGGGTAATAGTGGCGTGGGCGTCGATCTCATCATGGAAGGTGCAGGCACTCAATCGGTGCTCAACACTAGTCTGACCGGGGCACCGTCAGGGGTAACGGCAGCCTATGACCTTTCGGGAACAGGGAGCGGCGCACCTACTGTTTCGACCGATTCGGCCTCGAATATCTACGGCTCGAATATCAGCACTGCCGCCGCAACGTTCGAGATGGTGTTTCGACCGGACGATCTCGTCGGTAATGAGCCCTTATGGGGCTCAGGTGGCAATGGCACCGGTTCGTCGCTCGTGCTTTTGGATGACCAGCTGATCTTCACAGCCGGTCAGGGCTCCGTGGTGCTGCAAGTAGTCGGAACCCTAGTCAGCGCAGATTACGTGCACGTGTTGGTAACCGTCGACCCCGCCACCGATACCGCCGAGCTCTACATCAACAATAGCCTCGCTGATTCTTCGACCGCAATCAACATCACCACTGGAGCTGCCGCAGACATCACCGACTGGTCCGGTTCGGATGGCGAAGGTGTCGGCCGTTCCAACGGTAGCACCGGTGGTGACGTCAACATTGCCCCTTTCCTTGGTTCCTTCGGCACGGTAGATATTCCAGATTTCAATGAAGCCAATGATCGCTTCGACGGTGAGATGGCAGTGTTGCGCGTCTACAGTGGGCCGGTTCTGGACGCGACTGCTCGGGCGGCTAATTTTACAGCCGTCTTCGGAACTGCTTCGACGCCGACTGTAGGCAATATCGTTGAGCTTGCAGGGGAGACCACTCTCGTTCCCGGAACCACGGTTGTGAGCCTGCCTTCCGGAGCGACCGTAAAATTGGAAGCCGATGGAACACTGACTTACGATCCAAATGACGCCTTTGACGGTCTCGCATCAGGTTTGGAAGCCACTGATACCTTCACCTACACGCTGTCAGGAAGTAGCTTCACGACCGCAACCGTGACGGCCCGCATCAGTGGAACCAATACCAACCCACAGGTTTCGATCGCAGCAGATCAGACTAATATCACCGAAGGAAGCCCGGCCGGCTTCACCCTCACCGCCGCCTCCGCAGTCGGCGGCGATGTCACGGTGAATCTGAGCTACTCTGGCACCGCATCCGATGGATCGGACTTTACCGGTCAGGCTAGTCGCACCATTACCAGTGGAACCGACAGTGTTGTTCTCGATCTCACTACGATTGCCGACAACCTGTTTGAAGGCTCTGTGGAAACGATCTTTGTGACGATCGATAGCGTCACCGGGCCAGCCACCCTCGGCGAGGCAACGACAGCTGGAACGCTTCTCGACGATGGTGATGCCGCCCCGGTTTACACCATTTCTGGTGGGGCAGCGTCGACCGAGGGAAGTGCTGCGAGCTTCACCGTAACCGCCAGTATTGCGTCCAGCGCCCAGGTAACAGTTGATCTTTCTTATGCCGGAACAGCCGATGCGACTGACTTTAATCCGATTGGGCAGGTGACAATTCCAGCGTCGACAACGAGTGCTACAGTGAATCTTCTTGTCTATGATGATGGAGTTGCAGATCCCGGTGAAACAGTCATCGCGACGATTTCTAATCCGACTCTTGGTAGTATCGGTGTTCAGGATAGCGCAACTTCAACAATCAGTGATGGAGCAGGCACGACCGTTTTCTTTGCGGATTTTGAGGGAGTTAATCCGCTTGATACGCCAGGCGGGACGGTTCTTGGAACTGATGCTCCAAGTGCCGCCAATCTTGGCACCGCCACCGGATATTGGGCGAACGTTTTGACGGTCTCCTCCGGTGGGGCCGCACCAGGATTGGTTGCCGAAGTGGACGATGCTCGCGGTGATGGCGTTGATACCATGTTTAAGCAGGATCGTCCTGCGAACCCCGCCCAAGGAGAAATTTGTGCTGTTTTTGACGGGGCTATTGATCTCAGTGGAGGTAATACCGGAACAATTTCCTTCGATCTTGCTCAAATCCGCACACTCACCACGGACAAGAACAGCCGCATTATTGGTCTGGATCCAACAGGGAAGAAATCCTTCGAGTTACTGATCAATGGGGATAATGCCCCGCCGGGAGGGAAGAGTCTTTACCATGTTGATTCGGTGGGAGCATTGACCCAGCTCAGCTCCTTTAATACGATTCCGAATTCGCAGGATGTCTCTGGCACCGGAGGGAACGCGGAGTCGGCTCAGGTGAATATCCGACTTGGTTTGACCTCCACCGGCTACACTGTAGCGCTCGACCATCCGACGATCATTGGAGGGGTAGCCAACCCGGCGATCGATGGAGTGCCTGATGTGGTTACCGGAGAGTTGGCTTATGCCGGCACGGCAAGCCTTGTTTCGAAACTTGTCTTCCAGATTGCGGGAAGCACTTCTGCGGACTTTAACGGCGGCTTGTCGATTGATAACGTGATTGCCGCCGGCTCAAGTGTCACCACCCGGGAAGCCTGGCGTCTGGTTTACTACGGTTCGACTGCGAATTCTGGATCCGGTGCGGATGCCGCTATCGCTACCAATGGTGAAACCAATCTGGTGAATTTCGCCCTCGGTCTCGACCCGTCTGTTCCAGTTCCCGTTGGTGGCCTTGATGTCGATGCCGCTACAGGAGAAATCCTGGCGCTCGGACCTCCGAAAATCTGGGTTGATCCATTGACAGGTCAGTTTTATCTCCGTCACACCCGCCGCGCAGATTTTGCGCAGGTAGGGCTCACGATCGACGATGAATTCAGCCGGAATGATCTTAGTCAGCCATTCGAGACCAGCGTGGTTGCCCCGGAAGTGATCGCCACCGGTAATAGCGGCGGCGTAGCAATCGAGGCGGTTCAGACCGAATTCCCCCTCGCGTTACCGGTTAGCGGAGGAAAAGCACGCTATGGTCGGGTCAATGTGAGCGTCGGACCCTAGCCCAACCTTTTCTCTCAACCTTAATAAAATTTAACCTCCCTTGTTATGCGCCAGATTATAAATCACCTTCCTGTTGCCGCGATTCTTGTTGCGAGTTTCACCTCCGTGGCAAGTGCGGCCCTGATTCACTTTCCGGATCAGAATATTCCCATCCCAACGACCTTCGCAGGTGTCACCGTTGATCTTGAATCAGGGCTGGTAAGTAATGACCTCGCGGGGTTTTCCGCTGGCGATGCGAATTTTCTGCTCGGTGGCTTGGGGATAACCAATGACGCCGATAAGGATTCCACTGCTCCAAGTTGGCAACCGGTGAGGAGTGCGGCGAACAATACCGACCCAATTGTCAGTTTGGGAATCGGTGCCGTTGTGAGCGGGCCGTTGCTGGTCGGGGATGATTTTGGAGCGTCATTCGGTGCGAATTCGCATTTTCCTGCCTTCCTTTCAGGGACTGCGGGTTTCATTGGATTCCAACTCGAACTTGAAGATGCCACGCTTGTGAACGGATGGATGGAGGTAACCCTTCAGGATGACAATACTCCGGGCGTCATCCACCAATGGGCCTTTGAGGACTCTGGTGCTTCCATTAGAGTTGGCCAAATTCCGGAGCCCGGTCAGACCGTTCTGTCTTTGATTGGTCTGACTCTTTTGGCTTTGCGCCGTCGTAAGTGATCGACTCCGGAGGTGGAAATTGCGGCAGTGTAAGGTCGCAGATATTCGTGATCTGAACGCGGCAGGCCATGGCGCCTTGGTGAATCAAGGGCCTTGACGGTTGTGGATGGGTTTCTCCCGTGAAAGCCTGATAGGCGGAAGGGAATTCGAGCGTTAATGTTTGGCGAATGCCTTGAGGTTCCCGGGAGAATTCCTATGGTTGAGGCAGTCATCGGTCTGTCTTTTGTTCCGAAGCATTGTTTATTATGAAGTCCCAATATTTGAATTCCTTGTTGATCGCGTCAGTGGCTGGTTTGAGCCCGCTGGTGTGTTCCGCCCAGAAGAAGCTCTCGAGAGGAGTGCTGCCACCCATGAATCCGGAAGCGGTGGATTTTTCCGCAAAGACTGCGCCTTCCAAAGTCTCGGTAAAAAAAGGCGACACCATCGCGATCATCGGAACAGGAATGGCGGCTCGCATGAATCACTTCGGGCATTTCGAAACAGAGATCTATCTGACTTTTCCTGGTCAGGACCTGACCATTCGTAATATGGGAGACGAGGGAAATACGCCGGGCTTCCGACCGCATCCCGGACGTGATCAGGAGCGCCAGTATGCTTTTCCCGGAGCGAAGGAGCTTCTTCCCCAGGCCCTGCAGGCATCGTCAAAGCCGGTCGGTCATTTCGAAACTCCCGATCAATGGCTGACCCGCATGGGCGCGGATACCATTGTTGCGTTCTTTGGATATAATTCCTCTTTTGAAGGAGCGGATGACGTCGAGCGATTCAAGAAGGAGCTTGAAGCCTTTGTGAAGCACACGCTCTCGCGTAAGTACAATGGGGAATCCATTCCGCAGCTGGCTCTCGTTTCGCCGAATGCCATTCAGGATCTCTCGGCAAAGTTCAGTGTTCCAAACGGGCAAGAGGAGAATACCAACTTGCAAGTCTACTCCGAGGCGATGAAGGGAGTAGCGGAAGCCAACGGTGCGCTCTTTGTGGATGTCTTTACTCCAAGTCAGAAGTGGTATGCTTCGGGCGAGCAACTCACGAGAGACGGCGCTCTTCTGAACGATGCCGGATACCGGAAGCTTGCTCCCGGATTGACCAAAGCTCTCTTTGGGAAAAACAGTGCGGGGAGAGGAAAGCGTGAGGCCGTTCATGCTGCGGTCACCGAGAAAAATTTCATGTGGTTGAACGACTTCAAGATTCCCAATGGAGTTCATGTTTATGGACGTCGCTATAATCCATATGGACCGGACAATTATCCTTTCGAAATTAAGAAGACCCGTGAAATGACGGTTATTCGTGATAAAGCGATCTGGGCGACCTTGAAAGGAGCGAGTTTCGATGTCAAAGCGGCGGACGCTAAGACCACCAAACTTCCTCCGGTGAAAACGAATTACAAACCGAGTAATAAAAATGGTCCTGCCGAATATGCTCCGGGCAAAGTAGCTCAAACCAAGATTAAGGTGGCTGACGGATACAAGATTGAACTTTTTGCTTCGGAGGAGACTTTTTCCGACCTGAAAAATCCGGTGCAGCTTGCCTTTGATAACAAAGGGCGCCTCTGGGTCGCCACCATGGAGAGCTATCCTCATTACCGGATCGGAGATCCCAAGCCAAAGGACAAGCTGATTATTCTTGAAGATACCGACAACGACGGAAAGGCCGACCGCCAGATCATTTTTGCCGATGATCTTCATATCCCGATTGGCTTCGAGATTTCCCACGATGGTGTTTACGTGTCCCAGAGCGGAAATTTGATTCGTTATCGGGATGTCGATGGTGATGATCGCTATGACGAAAAGGAAGTGATTCTGAGTGGTTTTGACGATCACGACACCCACCACGCGATCTCGTCATTTTGTGCTGATCCAAGTGGCGCGTTCGTGATGTGCGAAGGGGTTTTCCTGCACTCCAACACTGAGAGCATCTACGGTCCAGCGCGGGGAACGAATGGCGGATTTTTCCGTTATAGCCCCCAGAAGAAGCACATTATGCGCTACTCCCAATACAGCATTCCAAATCCCTGGGGTGTTGCTTTTGACAAGTATGGGCAGGACTTTTTCCTCCATACATCAGGCCCTAGCATGACCTGGATGCTTCCGGGGACCGTGAAGGTTCGCTACGGCGCAAATATGAAGGCCCGCGATATTCTTACCAGTAACAAGGTGCGCCCGACTTCGGGAATTGAAGTGGTTTCAAGCCGTCATTTCCCTGATGAAGTCCAAGGTGACATTCTCATCAACAACAATATCGGATATCTCGGTGCCAAGCAGCACAAGATGGTGGAAAAAGATACCGGATTCTCTACCGAGTATGTGCATGATCTCTTCGTTTCGGATGACCGGAACTTCCGCCCGGTCGATCTCGAGTTTGCTCCCGATGGATCACTTTACGTCGCCGATTGGCAGAACACCTTGATCGGACACATGCAGCACAATGCGCGTGATCCGTATCGCGACCATGTTCACGGACGAATCTACCGTGTGACTTACCCTGATCGTCCCTTGGTCAAGCCTGCTAAAGTGGATGGAGCCTCCATCGGTCAATTGCTTTCCAACCTCACACTTCCGGAAGACCGAATGCGCTATCGCACCCGTCGCGAACTTCGCGAGCGCAAGGCCGAGGAAGTCGTTCCTGCTGCGATTGCGTGGGCCTCCAAACAGAGTGATGATCGCCTAAAGCTCGAAGCCCTTTGGGTAACCTGGGGAGCTGACAAGGTCGATCCGTCCTTGCTGAAGGAGCTGCTTGTCTCCAAAGATCAACGAGTCCGGGCCGCCGCAGTGCGTGTTTTACGTTATAATCTGGATGTCATTCCTGATTATCTCACCCTGCTCGACATGGCTGCGGGTGACAAAAACGGAACTGTTCGACTCGAAGCCATGGTCGTTGCTTCCTACCTCGACAAAACCAACGGTCTCCGAATTGTTGAGAAGGCGAAAGCCGCCGGTGTCGATAAGAACTATCAGGACGTCTACAACTTTGCTGTCGCCACTCTCAACAACGCAGTGGTGAAGGTGAAGAAGCAGAAGAAATACCCCAAGGGAATCATCAAAGAGACCAAGAATTTGGTGACCGCCCAGGTCAACTGTGTCTATGAGTCGATCAAGTATGATGTGAAGGCTCTTGAGCTTCCTGTCGGTAAGAAACTGCAGCTCGTCTTTAACAATCCCGATGTCATGCAGCACAACCTGATCATCGTGAAGCCGGGAGCAGCCGACAAGGTGGCTAATCTTGCGATTGAACTTGGTGCTGAAGGTTTCAAAAAGCAGTTCGTTCCCGAGAGTTCTGATATTCTGGCCGCTTCCAAGCTTCTGGATCCAGGCAAAAAGGAAACCATCGAGATTACCTTCGACAAACCTGGAAAGTATCCCTTTGTCTGCACCTTCCCAGGGCACGCCATCTTGATGCGCGGAGAAATTGTGGTGAAGTGATTCTTATCTGACTTGAATTCAATGTCACATCCCTCCTCGGCTTTGACCGGAGAGGGATTTTTTATTCTTGGGGTCCGTGCATTCTCATCCTTGAATAGTCGGTATGAGCCGGAGGAAAGATAAGGCGAAGCGTTTGCTGAAAGAACCGGAAATGCCAAATGCCTTCAATGCCTTGGATGCACTGAGTAATTTGCCATCGGGACCGGAACGGGAGGTACCTCAAAGAACTTCGAAGCGTGGCCAGAAAAACACCAACCGAGGGCGTGTGGATATTGTCCGTCAGACCGCGCATCGCGGGGGTAAGGCTGTGACGGTGGTTAAAAATTTTACGGGGATTGGCCATCCCGAGAAAAAGGAACTGGCAAAGAAAATGCAGAAAGCCTGTGGAGTGGGGGGGACCGTGAAAGACGGCTGTATCGAAATTCAAGGAGATAAACGCGATGAGGTAAAGGCCATCCTCGTCGAAGCCGGATTCAATCCGGTTTTTGCCGGCGGTTAGTTGGCGTACGTGAAGGGATGCTGGAAGCAATCACCCAGCTAGCAAAAAAATGTTAAAGTCGTGAAACAAGGAAGGAGTAAGAAGACGCCGAAGCTGAGCAAGTGATATCTGTCGGGTGAAGCTTCGAGGCGACCGCGGTTACGGTCCGCTCACTGCTCAAGATGTCCTTCGGCCTGCAACGCTTCCATGATCTTGAGCGCGGCGAAGGCGTCGTTGGCTGCGTAGAGCAATTGTCGTTCGTTGAGTTCGGGGAGGGCCCAGTTGCTGGTGGTTGTTTTCTTGGACTTCTTGAAGCTCTGTTTGAGCAGAACTCCGATCGCTCCGCGTACGCCGATCTGTCCCCGGTAGCCCATCTTGCGGAAGATTTGGTCGAGATCGAGAACATGATTGAGCGCGATTCCGAATCGATTGCGGATCTGTCCGTGATCGTTCTTTAATCCAAACCCGACTTTTAGGACGTCCTCTGAGGAGATGAGCTCGGCAGCGGCTTTCTCGCAATCGTTTCGATGAAGCTGGAAGATGAAGGCTTTGTCGGTGAGGGCAAATTGCACCACGTGAGGGCCGGTGCATCTCTGTCCTTTTCGGAAGGTTGGCCTGGCTTCGGTGTCGAAACCGCCAATTCCCGCGCTGAGAATTTCATCGACAGCGTCGTGGCATTCGGACCGGGTTTCCGGGACATGGATTTCGTGGGGAGAAACTCCCGGGAAGGGAGGAAGGAGGGCGGTCTCCGCTTTCGTAGGCGCTACCGGACGGGGAGGCTTGTCCGTTTTCTCTGGGTTGCCTGGTTCGGCACTGTCGGCATTGCCATTCTGACGGTGGTTGGGGCGGGATCTGGGTTCACTCATCTTGTGTCAACTGGACGGTATCTTGGTAGAAGTCGGTCCATTCTGCAAACTCTCGATGCGTTCGGTGTCGGAATAGCTCAATTTGTGGTCGCGGCTTGAGCGTCATCGGGCGTAATGGAAGTTGGCCCGATATTAGGCTTTAGAGTGGTGGCGATCATCCTAGAGTTGTGAGTCGGGATCTTGGATGAGCCCAACCCTCCCTTGATGAACCTCTCCTCAATTCAACGTTTCACTGTGAATGTTTCTCAGCGCGTCCGGCGTGGCTGCATTCTCCTGCGTAATTTCTTACTTGGCTCTCCCCGGTTAAAGGATTGGTTTTATCCCCCTTCGAAGATCAAGACGCCAGCCGAGAAATACCGTGAACGCAACGAGGACTATTTTGCGGATCTGCATGCGCAAGAGAGGATGTTGGCCGATGAGCCTCGCATGGCATTTTATCACGATGCCATCAGTCGAAAAATTCAGGCAGGTGATCGTGTGATCGATTTGGGCACAGGGACAGGGATCCTGGCGGCCTTTGCCTCGCGTCAGGGTGCGGCGCAAGTATATGCGGTTGATCACTCTTCGATTATCGAGCACGCGAGGGAATTGGCGGCCGAGAATGGGATTGAGAACGTGGACTTCGAGGATGTGCATAGCACAAAGTTATTCCTCGATGACCAGGTTGACGTGATCCTCCACGAACAGATGGGCGATTTTCTTTTTGACGAGGCGATGGTGCCCAACGTCTGCGACCTGCGTGATCGTTTGCTCAAGCCGGGAGGTCTGATATTGCCGAGCCAGTTCGAGTTGTATTGTGAGCCCATGACGCTGAGTGATGACCGGCGTGTCCCGTTTATTTGGGAACTCACCGACGTTCATGGATTTGATTTTTCCAGTATGGAGCGAAGTCGTCCGCAGGATTCGGAATACTACGGATTGGTGAGTTGTGACCTGGGTTTTGTGAAACACTTTTTGGGTGAACCTGCTCCGATCCTGGAAGTGGATCTTCACACGATTACCGAGTCGACTTTGCCCTTAAAGGTATCGTTCACACGCAAAGTGACAAAGGAAGGACTTCTCGATGGTCTTGTGGTTTTTATGAAGGTCAAGGTTGATGACGATTTGGAGCTAAGTTCGAGTCCTCTTGATCCGGGCCGGGCTCCGCACTGGGGCTTTCGTATTCTTCGTTTGGATCAAAGCTACGCCGAAATTGGCGATAAACTTGAAGTGACTTTGACCGTGAAAGATTGGACCGATCCCGACACCTGGCGCTGGACCTGCGGAATGTGGGGTTGTGAAGAACTCGCCTAAGAAGAGGGGTGATTAAGGAGGGCGACAGGCTTAATTTTTAACGGACTTTACAGTGGGCTTTGTGCTCTTTTTCCGATCCCCGCTCTTCTTTGGTTCATCTTCTTTCTCTGGCTTGACTGAAGGTTTTGCTTTGGGCGATGGCGTTGGCGGCTTCGCTGGTTTGGTGGTGGGTTGCTTGCTTTTTTCCTTTTTCTTTTCCAATTCTTCTTTTCGGTCGAGATAGGATTTTCCTTCGGTGATCCATTTTGGGGCTTCCTCTTCCTTGAGGTAGTGGCCGAACCATTCGAGGACGCGGTAGTGGTAGTCGACCATGTTCTCTTCTTTGCGAAGGCTGTGGTTTTCTCCCGGGTAGACGAGCATGACGAGGTCGTCCTTCCCGGCCCAGCGTGCGGCGTTGTACATTTGCACGCCTTGTCCCCAATCGACGGCGCCATCTTTGTCGCCGAAAGCGATGAGGAGCGGAGTGTTGAGGTTGTCGAGTCCGTGGATGGGGGAGTTGCGAACGTAATTGTCTACGTCGCGCCAGAAGGGCTTGTCCATGCGTCCCTGTGACTGTGCGAAAATCCAGGCATTGGTTTGCCCGCTATTCCAATAAACGCTCACCGCCATGCTCATCATGTTTGTGAGCGGGGCTCCCGCGATTCCGGCGGAGAAGAGATCGGTCTGGGTGACAATGAAGGACGTTTGATAAGCGCCCCATGAATGCCCGACGAGTCCAACGCGGTCCTTATCGATCATGTCTGTTTTGAGGACTTCCTCTACGGCGGGGACGACGCATTCCACTGCGGAGATTCCAGGTTCCTGGGGGCGATAGACGATGTCAGGTTGGAAAACGAAGTATCCCTCGGCAGAATAAACGGCGGGATTATAGGGGTGCTTTTCAGTTGGGACTACATAGCGATGAAGGTTCTGTGACCGCTCTTCATAGATATAGACGATCATGGGATACTTCTGCCCGGCTTTGTAGTTTGCGGGGTAGGTTAGAGAGCCTTGAAGAGGGACTCCGTTTTTGTTTTTGAAATTTACGAGTTCCGAACGGCCCCAAAGGAAGTCTTTTTGGAAGGCGTTGGTGCTGGTGAGTTTCTTCGCCTTGCGCAGGTCGCCAGTCGTTACGAAAAGATCCGGAGAGTCATCGCTGCGTTCCTTAACGAAGGTGAAGACCTTGGCTTTCTCGGCTTTGCTGAGTCGGCTGATGGAGCGGTCCTCCCAAATGAGTGTGTCGAGCTTTCCTGGCTTCTTGGGATCACGGTCGAGCTGCAGTCGGGCATAGCCAGATTTTTTGGTGAGCTCGCCATAAAGACCGATAAAGAGAGGAAATTTCGGATTGAGAGCCCCTTCGTCATCTTTGCGGAAGTTGGCGGTCGAGAGGCGGTGTCGGACCATGTCTTTTGCTCCATTGGTCAGCTTCACCGCGCTTGAGCCATTGGGAGCGATTTTCCAGATGTCGAAGCGATCGAAGAGAAGGACCGCAGATGAGTTTCTGAACCACACGGCATTCCCGTAGGGCCGTTTTTCTTTGGAGAGGGTGTCGTCCTCTTGATTGGTGAAGTGGGTTTTGAGATCCTTGGTCAGGTTGCGCTTCTTGTTGCTTTTGATGTCGTGCGACCAGACCTGACCGTCGCGAAGGTAGAGGAGGTAGCGACCGTTGGGGCTGGGTGAGAGCTGGTATTTGAGGCCCTCTTCGATTCGCTTTCGTTTTCCGGAAGTGGTCTTAATGACATAGAGGTCAAAGAGCCGGGGGCCGAACATTGCGGTGCGTTCGTGAGGGGTGTAGTCGGCGCCGATGGCGTGAGTTCCGGAACGAAGAACGCTGACTTGTTCGGTGAGATCGTTGCCAATTTGGATGAGCTTCCCGCTGTCCAGCCACCAAAGGGAGCGACGTTTGGGATTCTCAAGTTGCGAGGCCTTCTTCTTCTGAAGTGGCATGATGTCGATGTCCTTGGAGTGCCAGACTTCCACATTTGAATCTTCTTCGATCGATTCGCGTAGAGGTTTGGTCTGACCTCCCGTCGTTTTTGGGGGATCCTTTGGTTCGGGCTCTGGAGCGAGTTTGGATTTTTTGTCGCCTTCCTCCTCCTCCGGGGCGGGCTTCTTCTCTGCTTCTTCCTTCGATTTCTTTTTTTCTTTTAAGTCGCAGGAGATTGATTTTCCGTCCTTCGACCATGAGAAATTCCCGCTTGTGAGAAACATCTCCTTCGGGAAGGATTTGTCTCCGGTATGTTCGTAGGAAAAGTGAGCGGGTTCATTCTGATCAAGATTCCGCCAGGCAAGGAGCGCGTGCGAGACGTCGTCCTTTGGTTCGTGTTTCATCTCTCGCATTGCAGCGAGATCCATGGAGTTGTCGCACCAAACCAATGCGGTGTAGTTTTGTTCGTTTGACTCAAGAGTTCGGAGTGTGCCCTTGGCTGGGTCGAAAACCTGCAGGGTATTGCTGATGGATGGTGAGTCGATGACCATGGCAAGAAGGGAGCTTTGGTCGCTCCAGGCATGTCGGACCACGTTTCCGAAGGAGGTGTCCTTGCCGCTGGCGAGTTCGCGGATGATGAGGATCTTTCCGGGACCTGTTGATCCTGGTTTGGGCGCACTGGATGGTTTCGGGAGAATTTCCATTGCGGCGAAGCGACTGTCGGCGCTGAATGAGAAGGTCCCGACGTTTTTTAATTCGGTGGTCTCGCCGTCATTCAGTCGTCTGAGCTTCATTGTTTGGCCCGCGGTCTTCGGGGCTTTCGGACCGGCCTTTTTTTCTTTTTTAATCTGATCCGGGGACTTGCCGATGGTAATGGCCAGCCAAGAGCTGTCGTCGGAGAAGATGGGGCGGGTGCCCTGCTTATAGCTGGCGGCGGGTTCGTTCTTTTTTGATTTGAGATTGTGGAGGGTCAATTGCCGATCTTCGTCAACCCGGGCGATTTCGTAGGTGAGCCAGCGTCCATTTGCGGAGAGGTTTTGGCCAAGGAGCCGTTCCCAGCGACCGTAGTCAGCCGGAGTGATGGCCTGCTTTTTTAATTCTGCCGGAGTCTTTTTGCTCTTGCGCTTTTTCTTCGCCTTACGATCAGTCGCTTCGGCAGCGGGTTTCTCATCAGGCTTGATTTCGTCGGCGGAAGCAGAAGGGAGAATTCCAATAGCAAGAGCGAGATATCCGGGAAGGGTGGGGCGAAGCCAGTTAATGAACATCATAGATCAATGAGTGTGGAGGCAGGACCTACCCCATTGCATGGCATGTGAGAAGCCTGTAGTTTTGAAAACGCCCAGCATGTATCGCGGGCGGGTGCTCCGGAGATTTCTTTAAGTTTGGCGAAAAAAGCCGCTCCGAAACAATTGTGAAGGCGGAGCGCTCTATCTCCAGACATGCCAGGGGAATCATGCACAGCGCTCTTGCGAAGGAGTTCGCCTTTCCTCTGCTCGGTGAGATCGCATGCGTCCTTGCCGGGTTCGCGGCGTTTGGCGAGTGGCTCGACTCAACCGGCTATGAGGCATCGCAAGATGATCTCCTTATTTTTCGATGGAGTGGCGGATCGGTCGTAGAGATTCTGTTGGTGAGCAGTGAGCCGGATCTGCTTGGAAGTCTCATCCGATTTTTGGGCGACTTGGGCGTTGATGCCGTGACTACAGAAGCGGATAAAAATGAGTCGGTTAGGGCGAATACGCTCGCGCTTTATTGATTTTTCGTCGATCGTCCTCTAGATTCATCGTCATGTCACAGTCAAAGACTTCAAGCCTTCTCGCGGCGGGCCTTTTTCTTGCTTGTTCGCTCTTAACAAGCCAGGCCGCTCTCCTTATCCATTATAGCTTTGATGGCGAGGCTCCGGGCTCTCTCTCGACCGGTGAGGTC
>JAKMEV010000579.1:0-6123 GCA_022425785.1 Akkermansiaceae bacterium
TCTCTACACCTCGATCGGAGTAGACACCATCGGCCATCTCTGGGGAATGAACACAATTGCTTGGATCGGAGGAATCACTTCGCTTCTAGCCGCCCTCATGGCGACCCAGCAGGATGATATTAAAAAAATCCTCGCCTACTCCACTCTCTCCCAACTCGGATACATGGTCATGGCCGTTGGCCTGCTTGATCCTGAAGCTGGAATGTTCCACCTCTTCACGCACGCTTGGTTCAAGGCGCTCCTGTTCCTCGGCTCCGGTGCCGTCATCTATGCCTGCCATCACGAACAGAACATCTGGAAGATGGGCGGACTTCAGAAAAAAATGCCTATCACATTCGTGACATTTGGCATCGGAACTCTCGCCCTTTGCGGATTCCCATTCACTGCTGGTTTCTTTTCAAAAGAGCAAATCCTGGAGTCAGCCGCTCACAGCAAACAATGGGGCCTCTTCGCAGTCGCTGCACTTGTTGCCTGCCTCACGACCTTCTACATGCTCCGCCTGTTCTTCATTGCGTTCCTTGGGAAGAACAGAAGCGATAAGGCCAACCATGCCAAGGAAGTCGGACCGCTGATGTTTGTCCCTCTTGTCATCCTGGCCGTTCTTGCCTTGTTCTCTGGTTACCAATTCCTGGCAGATAATCTATCTCCTCTCTATAACCACGAAGGATTCCACGTAGGAGCCCCATTCATCGTCTCTATTTCAGCACTTGTGATCGGCGGTTTCCTCTCCTGGAAACTCTATTTCAACGCTGAGAGCGACCCTCTCGCCAACAACGGCCTCTTTAAAATCTTCCGCAATAAGTTCTATATCGACGAACTCTACGCCAAGCTCGTCGGCTACGCTCAAGACACCGTTGCAGCCATTGTTCACTTTATCGACGAGCTTATCATCAACGGCCTCATCGTCGGCGGCTTCTCTCGCGCAGCGGGTGGAATCGGCCGTATCTTCGGACGTCTCCAGTCCGGTAACCTCCAGGGCTATGCCGCCCTCTTCGGTCTGGGCGTCATTCTTGTCATCTATCTCACGGTCTTCGTTTCATGAGCATCATCTTCGTCCTCATTCCGATCCTCGCCGCCATTGCCATCCTCTGCGGATGCAAGGCCCGTCTCACTGCCCTCATCGCTTCCGGACTCACGCTAATTCTCGGACTTGGTAGCGTCTTCTGCTGGAAAGCAGAGGTCTGGTCAGTGACTCTTCAGGTCCTCTCCAAGCCCAGCATTCATCTCGCGATGGGATTCTACGATGGCATGAGCCTAGTCATGGTTCTACTCAGCGTCTTGGTTCTCTTCACCGCGGTCTTTGCCGGCAAAGCCCCGGAGGGACGTGAAAAGCTCTACTTTAGTTCCATCCTCCTCATCGGAGCCGGCGGACTCGGAGCCTTCCTTTCCACCGACCTCTTTTTCTTCTACGCCTTCCACGAACTCGCTCTCATCCCTACCTTCCTCATGATCGGAATGCTCGGAACCGGAGAACGCAAGGAAGCAGCCTGGAAAATCACCATCTACCTCGCACTTGGTTCCATCATTCTCCTCGCCGGATTGATCTGGCTCGTTTCTGCCAGCGGATCGGAGACTTGGCTCCTCAAAGATCTCCTAGCTTCAAATATTGATCCCAAGGTCCAGACCGGAATCGCCGCCCTCCTCATCGTCGGCTTTGGTGTTCTCATCTCACTCTTTCCCTTCCATTCCTGGGCTGCACCAGCCTACGCCGCCGCACCCGCTCCGGTTGCCATGCTTCACGCCGGAGTCTTGAAGAAATTCGGTCTCTTCGGTCTCATCCGCCTCTACCCGATGGTCTCCTCGGGAATGCAGGACTGGCTCGGTTGGCTCATCGTGCTGCTTCTCTGCAACATCCTCTGGGTTGGATTTGTCACCATCAACCAGAAGCGTCTCGACATGATGCTCGGCAACTCCTCGGTAATGCATATGGGCTACATCTTCCTGGCCGTTGCCGCACTCGTTGAAGCTGGCGGAGCTGAAGCAAACCCCATCGCTATTCCCGCTGCCGTCATTCTGATGTTCGCCCACGGAATCAGCATCGCCCTGCTTTTCCTTCTTAGTGACATCGTTCTACGAAAAACCGGCACCGTCGAACTTGCCGAACTCGGTGGCCTTGCCAAATCAACACCACGCCTCGCCTTCCTCTTCGGATTCGCCGGCATGGCCTCGATTGGTCTTCCCGGCCTGGCCAACTTCTCGGGTGAAGTCCTCGTCTTCCTTTCCGGATTCGAAAATTACAAAGGGGAAAGCCTCGGCTGCGTGCAAGTCGCGACCATCCTCGCCCTCTGGGGTGTCGTCATCAGCGCCGTCTACATGCTCCGCGCTTACCGCCAAACCTTCCAAGGCCCTGCAGTTTCAGTCACCGAGTCGCCCAAAGACCTCAAGCTCTCCGACCAAATTCCGGCCATCATTCTGGCAGCCGCACTTCTCGTCGTGGGACTCTACCCCAACAGCCTTCTCTCTCACCTCAAGAAACCGCCTTGCTGTTCCGAATGCGACCAGAGCACCGAGCAAGCCGAGCAATAATTTCACTTCCGACTCCAGATACCCATGCCTGCATATTGGTTAGAAGCTTTCGTCCTAATTTCGGGGATAGTCCTCCTCCTGTTAGAGGCCTTCATTCCGTCCCGTCATAAGACCCTCATTGCCATTGGTTCCATTGGAGCCCTTGTCTTTGCCTTGGTCCTACTCTTTCTCGTCAAGGCTCCCGATACCGCCAACACGGAAATGGCCCGTTTCTACACCTGGGACGCATCTGCTAAATTCTTCAAAGGATTTACCCTGCTAGCCGGAATTCTAACAATTGTTCTCGGCCTCGACTATCGCAAGACCCTCTCCAAATTCACCGCCAATCCCGATTCAGAGGATGGCACCGGAGAATACTATTGCCTGATTCTTTTCGCCACGGCAGGCATGATGTGGATGGCTTCAGCCAAAGACCTCGTCTCACTCTTTGTCTCACTCGAACTTTCCACCATTACCTTTTACATCCTCGTCGCCTACATGCGCCGCAATGTGGGATCACTGGAAGCCGGAGTTAAATTCCTCATCCTCGGTGCGCTCTCCACCGGATTCCTGGTCTACGGAATCTCTTGGCTCTACGGCGCCAGTGGCTCCACCGAGCTCAGCGCAATTGGAGTCAGCATCACCGAAGCCAATTCCACCTATCTCCTCTTCGGCCTCGCCCTGATTCTTATCTCGCTCGCCTTTAAAGTCGGCGCCGTTCCTCTCCATCTCTGGATTCCCGACGTTTATCAAGGTTCCCCAACTCCTACAACGTCTTTCCTTTCCATCGCTTCAAAGGCATCAGGATTTGCCATCTCTCTTCGCGTGCTTGAGCCCTTCCTCAACAACCCGGTCACGCACGATAAGACAGTTACTATTCTCTCCATCCTTGCCGGAGCAACCATCCTCGTCGGAAACCTCGCCGCGATTCCTCAGACCAACTTCAAGCGACTTCTCGCCTACTCCTCCATCGCTAATGCCGGATTCATCCTGCTTGCGGTAGCGGCCTGGGACAAGGGAAGCGACCTCACCAGCGCCCAGGTCGTGGGATTCTACCTCGCAATCTACCTCATCATGACCTTCGCGGCATTCTTCATCCTCAGCACGATCCACCGCAATACCGGGTCCGAAGAAATCTCCGCCTTCGAAGGATTGGGCACCCGCAATCCATTCCTCGCCCTCATGACAACCATCGTAATGGCTGCCATGGCCGGGGTTCCCTTGACTGCTGGATTCTACGGGAAATTTTTCGCTTTCGAAGCCGCTGTTCAAGCCAATTTGTGGGTTCCCATTTCAATCGGCTTCATCGGAGTCGCCGCAGGATTTTACTATTATTTCCAAATTATCCGCGCGATGTATTGGCGTAAGTCACTCGACGAGTCACCAATCAAGGTTCGTCCGGTTTCCCTCTACGTCCTGATCACGCTGACATCCCTGCTGATCATCTTTGGCTTTTTCCCACAACCCATACTCTGGCTGCTACAAGCAGCCTAGAGTTTCGGCGATTCACCTCCTTCAGAAAAGGCCGGGCGTCACCGGTCTTTTTCATGCCTTTCGGGGAACATCCGCCAAGACATTCTCCCCTTCGCTCTTGGCGATTACCAATGCGCAGCAACTGTCACCAAAGACATTAACTGCTGTGCGGGTCATATCCAACAAGCGATCTACCGCCAGCAAGACAACCACGGCCTTTTCAGGTCCCGGGATTCCTGAATTGGTGAGAATGATAAAGATCGCCACCAAGGAAGCGGAAGGAATTCCTGCAACACCGACACTGGTCAGCAGGGCAGCCAGAACAACCATAAATTGCGCTGCAAAAGTCATCTCAATGCCCATGACCTGCGCCACAAACATCACCGCGACACATTCATAAAGCGCCGTTCCATCCATATTTACGGTCGCTCCGAGTGGCAGGGTAAAGCTCGCGGTCTTCTTTGACACTCCGGCATTCTCCTGAATACAACGCATCGTTACCGGAAGAGTTGATGAAGAAGATGCTGTTGAAAAAGCCGTCAACAAGGCTGTTCGCATAGCCTTAAAGTGAGCCCCGGGACTAACCTTGGCGAAAATTGAAATCACCAATGGCATGATGACAAAGAGATGAATGCCCAGAGCTAAAAGCACCGTGATGAAATATTTTCCGAGAGCCCCGTATAATTCCCCTCCGGTTTGATACACTACCGGCACGATCAAAGCGTAAACCCCGATGGGAGCCAAAGCCATGATTCCTCGGGTCATCACGATCATGACGTCATTCAACCCGACAAAAGCATCTTTTAAGGTAGAAACGTTTTCTTTGGGTAATCGAGTCATTGCCACCGCGAAACAAATGCTAAAAAAGATCAGCCCCAGCATCTGCCCATTTTCGGAAGCAGCTCCAAAAATATTCACCGGAACCATTCTTAAAAAGAATCCCGTCAATTGCGCAAAGAATCCTTCCTGCTCCCCGCTCTCTGCTTTCGCGCTCTCCACTTTCGACTTGGCCGACTCACTCGCCTCGTGATTGTCAAACGCCTCCTTCACAACTGCACTTGGCTCGCCATTACTTAGGCCTGGCTGAATAGTATTTACCAGGACCAGCCCGAGAGTAATCGCCATCAAGCTGGTCATAGCATAAAAGCCCGCAGTTTTTCCAAGCAAGCGACCAAAACCCTTCATGCCATGCAGACTGGCAATCCCCGCGACCACTGATGAAACCACCAAGGGAACGATGATCATCTTCAGAAGATTCATGAAGAGCTTTCCAACAAACTCACAGGTCAGCATGACATTGCCGATGAAGCCTGCCGCCACCTCCTCGGTGGCTGCCAACTGACGAAAGACGATCGCCGTTGCAGTCGCGAGAACAAGAGAAAGGAGGATTTGCCAATGCGGTTTGTTTTTCACTCCGCAACGCTATGGAACGAAATCAGACTTGGCCAGCTATGACTTGCGCCCTGCCACTCCGACCAAGAAGCGTACTTGCTGACGACTTCCCCCAAGCTGTCCCGCATAGTCTAGGGCATCCGTGAAGGGAACACGCTTGGCCAAGGTCAAGGCCACCGAATCCAACGCCCGCTCGCGTGTAGTTTCCCTTTCGATCAAATGGGCACTCTGCTCAGCCAATTCCGCCTCCTGGGAATTCGCAAAACTCATTGCGAGCCGTTGATAAGTCCGATCTCGAAGTCCGGCGTTGGAGATCGATGCCGCCGCATCAAACGCTGATACCGAATCTCCCGTTTGCGCAAAAACCTCGGCTACCATACCGGCGGTCTGGGCTTGATCCCGGGCACTGGACACATGATTGAGTTCACGGCTGGCATCCTGCACCAATTCACGAGCACCTCCGTCATCGCCGTAGCGCGCCCGAGTCAAAGCAAGAGAGGCAAAAGCCAAGGCTCTTTCCGAGGGATTATCAATATAACTCACGGTATTCACCGCACCGGCACTCTGACCGGAGATCGCTGCTTGTTGGGCGAGCTTGCGGTAGGCTGTTTCACGGGCCTCGAGATCATTGATCAAATTGACAACTTTTCTGGCGGCCCCAATACCGCCTTTTCTGACCTCGGCCAGGGCAACCGCCTGCAAAGCCCGATTCCTGACATTTTCCGCACCAATTGATTGAGCTCGATTCAGCGC
>JAKMEV010000001.1:0-7755 GCA_022425785.1 Akkermansiaceae bacterium
TTCCGGTTTGAGCGATCCCGAGGAGATCTCTACCTTGAAGGAGAGTGGGGATTGACTGGGCCTGAATCGGCGATGGAGTGTGATAATTTTGCTCGGCAAGAGCACGCTTGATAGGAGTGGCCAAAGCCATCTCCTCAAATGAGGTAGGAGTCATAGTTGATCTGGTGATCCCTTTTATGGGGTCTGGTCTCGACGAGGTTTAGTTAGAATACCCGGAACCAATCTCTCATCGAACTAGAGTGGAAGAGGGGGTGGAGAGTCGTGGTGTGGCGCTCTCCTCATCAGGATTCATGGACCCGGCGGGCCAAGGAGTAAGGGGGATTGAGATTAATGCAAGCGATCTTTGTTGTTTGGGATTCCTTTGAGAAACAAGAAAGCCCGGTCGCTTCTGGCAGACCGGACTTTTTAATTTGTTATACCAAGAGCGCTTATTCGCTTTTTTCGGGCGCTTCTTTTTTTGCTGCGTCTTTCTTTTCGGTAGTCTCCGCAGGTTTTACCTCTTTCTCTTTGTTACCGGGGCGAGGAGGAATGGCGATGGGAGGAGTGACTGCTTCGATCCGTTTTCTGGGAGGCTTGCCGTTTTTCGGAGCGGGTGTGCTACCCGGAATAGGCGGAGGGTTGATGAAGGGGCTTGGTGTGTCCGTGACCGGTCCGGGTGTCGGGACCTTGACCGGCTTGGTGGTCACGCTAACCTTTTTCGCTTTCTCAAGCTGTTGCTTTCTCTTGTTGATTGCTTTGATGTGGGTCGCAGCGATCTTAAAGTTTCGTCCTTCGAGGGTCTTCTGAAGCTCCATGTTCTTGATGAGCTTGTCGCGATTGGCGACGCGAGCCTGGTATTCGGCCTGTTGCTGGACGGTGGCGTCGGCGGCAGGTTTTTTGGGTTCGGTCGGACCGTTCAAGATCTTGAAGCTTACCACGAAACTGGAAGGTTCGACTTTTGCGGGGGGGGCTTTGTCGTCAGGCTTCTTCTCAGGCTGTTCGACTTTCTCCGGGGTGATGGTGAAGAGATACTTTGCGCCGGATGAATCAGTGATGTTGACTTCACGTTGGTCGCTCTCGTTGACGAGGTCCTTAACTTCCTGCTCGTTGAGGAGGTCGGTGAAATTGACCTGAGTGAAGAAGTTCTTCAAGGCCATGGTTTCGGTGCTGTTGGTTTCCCAACCGGCGGTGCCATCTTCGAGCGTGAAGTCATCGACGGCGGTGGGACGGGAGACGGTCCAAGATTCATAAGACGCGCCGTCCTTGGACTTGACCTCCACTTTGATCGGAGAATCGAGCAAGGTGAGCGATTTGGTAATCCAGTCTTCGGGCTTAGCCTGGAGGTTATCAAACCCTTCTTTGATGACGTAGACTCCGCTGTCGTCGTTGCTCAAGCGAATGTAGCGTCCACCCCCGCTGCCGCGTCCACCTTTGGTCTCGTTACGTTTTCCAATGTAATAGGTGATCAGGGTTTCTTCACCGCTCTTCAGAGTAATCGTTTTAGGGCGGTTGTCGGTTTTTTCATCTTCGGGATCGAGATGGAAGCGGTCGTAGTAGTCTTTTTCGACCGAGGTAGCCTGGATGACCCTGGCTTTCTGAAGGTCATCAAAGATGCCCGAGAGGGTCTGCAAGTTGACGGGGAAGTTGCCTTCTTCCGAGACGAACCAGCGACTGTCCTTGAGGACTGCGGTAGTAGTATCGTCTCCGGCGGTGACTACGACTTCGGTGATTTTACCGAGGTCGATGTCACCGAGAGTTTTCGCTCCAATTTCGAGCTTGGTTGAGACTGTAATCTTGTCGTCTTTGTCATTCTTCGTTTTGAAGACAACGAGTCCGGCGACGAGGGTGAGGATCCAGAGGATGAGTAATTGTTTACGTGACATTGTTTTAGTGACTGGGTTTTGAAGTGACTAAGGAATGTGGATTAACGAGCTTGGGTGCTCATGCGGCGATAGATGAATACTCCGATTCCCGCAAGAATGACGAGTCCGGGGATAATGAGAAGGGATTTAAGGAAGATGCCGGACTTGATGGCGTCGATATCCGACTGAAGTCCTTTTTGTTCTTCACGCATTTCCCTCTCTTTGGCGGCCCGTTCCTTTTGGGCATCGAAATAGAATTTGGTTTCCTCGGCGGTGAAGCGAGCGCGGCCGTCGGCGGCTCGTTTCTGAACCAACTCGGAGAGCTTCTTATTGGCCGCGTCGAGTTCTTCCTGAATGGCTTTGACTTTTTTCCCAATGGTCTGCTCATATTCCGCCTCCAGATCCTTGAAGACTGTGAGCGGGCGCATGACCGGGGTGCGCGCCCGCGCTCCGATGAGGTGGGCCGAGTTGTTGGCCTGGTCGACGATGTTGAGGAGAAACGGTCCGTTCCCGGAGAGGGGAACGGCCCGGAGTTGCACTCCCTGGGTAGTGAGAGCCTGGCGGTAGCTGTAGGCGACTCGGTCCATGATGAAGTCTGAATCGGCAACGAGAATGAGGTTCCCGGTTGCAGTGCCCTTTTTGAGAGCCTCGGTCTTGGGTTCCTCTGTCTTCTCTCCATCGGTTTTTTCCTCCTTCTTGTTGTCGGAGTCTTTTTCTTCTTCGTCTTCCTTTTTGTCAGCCGGGTTACCATCGGGGAAGGCGGTTTCAAATTCACCACTGAGGCGCACGACGAGATCGTAGCCTTTGTCTTTTGAACTCAAACCCTTGGTAAGCGTCTGAGGATTCTGGAAGGATGCCTTGACCCTGCTGTCGGGAACAAAGCCGCTGCGGTCCGAGCTTTTCAGGATGCGGGAGACTTCGAGTCCTTTCGCTTCGATGGAAGTGAAAGCGCCCGGCGCAAGGAAGACGAGGTTTTGAATGGATGCCAGAGTGATGTCATCCTGAATGGTCATGTCTTCCTTGTTGTAGACTGAGAAGAAGGGGTTATCAGCGGCGAATTTCGGGTCGAATAGGACTTCTGGTCCGCTGGTGACAATGCCGTGCTTCTCAAATAGTTGGGGCAGGGTCGAGACCGTCGGAGTGCCACCCTGGGGAGGCATTCCGGGGAACTGCGGTTGTTGGGCGGTCTGCTGGGCCGCGAGGGAGAGGGAGTCAATACAAGCGATCACGTTTCCTCCGCGAAGCAGGTATTGGTCGAGGGCAAACTCCGCTTCCGGAGTGATCCCGGCTGGGTGAACCACGAGGACGACCGGGATACGCTCTGGGTCGAGGTAATCTGGAGCGTCGCCCCACTCGTTGTTTTCGTAGATGGTGGGGAGGTTTTCAACGATACTCATGCCGAGGTCGGCTAGCTCACGGGAGTTTTTGAGTTCGCTGTAGATGGCCTGACCCTTTCGGCTTTGGCCGCCCGTGCTGATGTTGAGCGGCGTCACGAGCCCGATGACTGGGCGATTACGGACGGTGACTTCGGCGATGGCGCTGATGATGTCGTACTCGAGCTGGGTTTCGGATTCCGGATTGAAGAAAGGAATGACTTTCTTTTTATCCAGGGAGCTAATGGAGGCTCCGAAAAAAAGGCGTCCGGTTTCACCAACCTGTGTGATGTTAATTTCATCTACGATGGCGGCGTCTTCCTCATCGGTATTTGCCTGCGGATCAATGAAGTTTAGCGTAATGTTTTTGTTTTTGGCTAAGCCTGTGATTTCTTCGAGGAAGTTATCTACCCTTGGAATATAGCGTTTGATATCGGCCGAGGCTCCCTCGATGTCCCGTGTCACGTAGTAGTTGATTGTGACGGGATCCTCGAGTTCGCCGAGGATGGACTTGGTTCCTTCGGTAAGGGTGAAGCGGTCATCTTGGGTGAGGTCGATATTTTTCCGGCCGATGGCTGTAACACTCACAATTTCGGTGAAGAAGAAGACAAGGGCGGCGAGCACGGCAGTGCCGACGGCTGCCCGGGCGATGCGATTTTCCGTATGCATGGAAAAGGCTGCCAATCCGACGACGAGTGCATTCCAACGGATTGATTCGAGGGATTCGACGGCAAAGGATAGAAGGAGCAGAAGAAGTCCGATGCCAGCGATGGCGAGGAGAGCAGGTTTGAGAGCTTTCATTGGTCTAATATTGAGTAAGAGGAATTAAGCACGCTGTGATTTCAGAACGAGGTTGGTGCCAACCAGGCAGACCGAGATCAATCCGATGAAGTAGATCAAACTTGGCAGGCGAATGAGGCCACGGGTGGCGTCAAGGAAGTGAGAGTAGACTCCGAGGGTCGAGAGCAGATTGACAGTCTCCGCGGAACCGGAGCGCCGGATTTCATTGATGACGGGATCAATGCCGCAGAAGGTGAGAATAAAGCAGATCGCCACTGAAACGATGAGTGCCACAACCTGGTCGCGGGTAAAGGCGGAGACCAGAGAGCTAATGGCAAGGAAGGTGCAGCATACGATAAAGCTACCCAGATAGCCGGAGAAGATCGTCCAGTTATCGGGATCGCCCAGCCAATTAACTGAGACAACGATTGGGAAGGTAAGAGCGAGTGCGAGGAACCAGACGAAGGCCGAGGCAAAGAACTTGCCTAGAATGGCGCTGCCCATGGAAACGGGCATGGTTCCGAGGAGTTCGATGGTGCCCGTGCGATGCTCATCCGACCAGAGACGCATTGTCACGGCGGGAGCGAGGATCATAAGGAGGAGGGGATGCCACCAGAAGAAAGAGTAGCTGAGACTGGCGTCTTCATAACGCCAGAAGCTTCCGAAGGTGAATGCCAAACCGATGGAGAGAAGTCCGAAGATAACAATAACGGCGTAGGCAGTGAGCTGGGTAAAGTAGCTTGTCAGCTCACGCTTAAAGATGGTCCAGGTGTTCATAGTAAGATTCTTGAGTAGTGAATTAAGCTGCAGGTGATTCCTGACTGGTGACTTTGCGGAAAAGCTCCGAAAGGGAACCTCCACCTTGTTTTTCCAATTCATCAGGAGTGCCGTCAGCAACGATGTTTCCTTGGTCAACAATGACCGCGCGGGTGCAGGCGGCGGAGACTTCTTCCAAAATGTGAGTGGAAAAAAGAATGGCGCGATCTTTTCCAAGGCGCTTGATTAACTTGCGCACTTCGGATTTCTGGTTGGGATCGAGTCCGTCGGTCGGTTCGTCTAGAACGAGGACTTCGGGGTTGTGGAGAAGGGATTGCGCGAGGCAGGTCCGGTGACGATACCCCTTGGAAAGGGTGTCGATGGACTGGCTGGCGACGCTCTCGAGAAAGCAGGTTTCGATGGCTTCATCGACAGCGGTAGCTCTCGCGGCTCCTTTCAGCCCCTGCATGGAAGCGCAAAACTTCAGGAAGCCTTGAACGGTCATATCATTATAGAGAGGAGCGGACTCGGGAAGGTAGCCGATCTTACGCTTGGCCTCGGTTGGGCTGCCGATCATGGAGATTCCGCAGATTTCGATTTCGCCGGCAGTGACAGGCAGGAAGCCAGTGACCATGCGCATCGTCGTCGATTTTCCTGCTCCGTTGGGCCCGAGGAAGCCAAGAACTTCGCCCTTCTGCACCGAGAAGGAGAGGTTATCGACGGCAACCTTGTGGCCGAACTGTTTTCTGAGACCTTTTACTTCGATCATTGTTGAGTTTTTGGGTTTGTATTCACGATGTAAGCGACGTGCCGCTGGAAGTTGTTGAGGAATCTTGTTTCTTCCACAAATTTTTCAAGTCGAAAGTTGATTGGCAACGTGGGGCTAATCTGCGAGGAATCGAGTATGAAATTGCGAGCGGGAGTTGCCGGGGCAGGATCGATGGGAAGAAATCACGCCAGATGCTACTCTTTGATTGAAGAAGCCGAGTTGGAAGCGGTCTACGATGCTGATTTGGAACGTGCTAAAGCGATTGCAGAGGAGTTCGGGGCTGAAGCGGTGGATTCTCTGGAGGCGCTGGCCGAAGCCTGTGATCTGGCGAGCGTCGCCGTGCCGACGGTGGCTCATTTGTCTGTTGGGGGTGGATTAATGAGACGGGGAGTTCACGTTTTGATGGAAAAACCGATCGCGCCCAATGTGGAGGAGGCCCAGGAATTGGTGAAATTGGCCGGGGAATTCGATCGCATTCTGCAAGTCGGACACATCGAGCGCTTCAATCCAGTGATGCGCGAGCTGGAGGCCAAACTGCATCGACCCAAGTTCATCGAGGCCCACCGTCTTTCGCCCTTCCCGAACCGGAGCATTGATATCGGGGTGGTCTTGGATCTCATGATTCACGATTTGGAAATCATTCTCCATCTGGTCAAGTCGCCGGTGGAAAGTATCGATGCGGTTGGAGTGCCCGTGCTCATGAAAAGCGAGGACATTGCCAATGCCCGCATACGATTTGAGAATGGCTGTGTCGCAAATGTCACGGCGAGTCGGATTAGTCCGGAACGACTTCGTAAAATTCGAGTCTTCCAGGACGACGGCTATCTCTCGCTTGATTATCAGGAGCAAGCCGGGGAAATGTATTGGAAGGAAGACGGGGAGATAAGGAAAGCACCAGTTGAAGTTGAGAAAGACGAACCCCTCAAGTTGGAACTCTCGGCTTTTGTCGAAAGCGTGCGGGATGGCAAGACTCCGGCGGTGACCGGCCAGCAGGGAACCGATGCCCTTGCTATTGCCTTTAAGATCACGGAGATGATCATGGCTTCGTGATTTCCAAATCTGAAAAGGTCGTGGGAATATCGACGACGCGGAGGCCGATGTTTCCTTTTTGGTAGTCTTTATCGGTGTGAGTGATGAGTTGGCTTCCGTTGAGGGAGATCGTGAATTCGGGGCCGATACCAGTAACGCTAAGTTGGTGCTTTTTTGAAACGTCGATGGGGAGGGTGATTCGTCTCAGCTCCTTCCAACCGGAGCCGTCCATTTTCCCGAGGAGGACGGAATTTTGGCTGGGCTTGACGCCGACGAAGTAACCGCGGTGGGCATCGTATCCGACGGATGGGGCGGTGAGGCGGAAAAGGAGGCCAGCACCGCGGCCCTTGCGATTATTGTGGAAGTCGAGAGTAACTGAAGCTGTGAAGTCTTGGGGGGCTTGATCGTGGAGGACGATTTTTTCTCCGGAACGGTAGTCGTTGATGAGTTTGCTTTGTGGGGATCCCATGCGAAGGCCGTCATCGGTGACTTGGTAGAACTGATGGTGGCCGTAGAAAGAGTGATCGGAACTAAGGTCGGAGTGGTAGGGCGGATTGAGTTGTGAGGTTTTCTCTCCGGCTGGTCGGGGGTGAACTTGGCCTGATGGGATTGGTCTCCCGAAGAGGGGGCGGCCGTCCCGATGGAACTTGAAGGGTTGGACAAAAATGGCGCGTCGCCAGCCGGGTTTGGGATCGCGCTTGGCGTGGAAGATGTGCCACCATTCGGATCCGTCTGGTGACTTGACGAAACAGGAATGACCGACGCCGAAGGTTTCCTTGGATGATTGGAAGATGCTCCCTTTGCGTTTTTTCCAGGATGCGGGATCGAGCGGATCGTCACCGGTGAGTTCGAGTTGACCGAGTTTGTAGCTGGGCAACCAGGAAGCACCGCAGGAATAGATGAGATAGGTATGTTTGCCATTCTTGAGAACCTGTGGCCCTTCATTCAGGCCGCGGCCGTTTGCGCCGCTTTCGGTTTTCTCCCACGGAAAATCGAGGTTGTCGCAAATTCGCACGCGCTTGCCGGCGAGCTTGGTGGGCGAGGCCATCTCGGCGATGTAGAGAAACTGGTGGTCGGTTTCAGGGCCGTCCCAGCCAGACCAGAGTGCGTAGAGTTTGCCTTCGTGTTGGAGCGGAGTCATGTCGATGGCCCAGAGGTTTTGTTCCTTGGTGTCGCCGGTTTGGAAAGGTCCGTGGAGATCGTATTC
>JAKMEV010000009.1:0-3360 GCA_022425785.1 Akkermansiaceae bacterium
CAGCCAGTTTCGTGCTGCGGGTCTTTATCCAGAGATTGATCCGCCTGTCTTCAGCCAACACGGCGGGAAGGTCTCGGCGGGTTCCGGGCTGCTCATTACTAATGATACGGGCGATATTTACTACACGGTCGATGGGAGTGATCCTCGTCTTGCGGGCGGTGGAATTCATCCTAATTCAATCAAGATCAATGGCGCAAAAAGTGATCAAATCTTGATCGAGGCAGGTGCTCCGGGGTGGAGTTATCTTGATGATGGAAGCGACCAAGGGACGAGTTGGAGAGAGCCTGCTTATGATGATTCATTATGGGGAATTGGTGATGCGCCACTGGGCTTTGGTTCGGTCAATAACCACCCCTTTGGTGGGCCCTGGATTAATCCTGACAGAAACACAACGGTGTATTTTCGGAAGGAATTTGAGATTACAAACGCGAATCTGATTACTGAAGCTACGGCGCGGGTCATGTCTGATGGGGGAGCGATTGTTTATCTAAATGGGGTTGAGATCGCTCGCGATAATATGCCGGCTGATCCTGTTAATTTTGACACGTTCGCATCGAGCGACAGTAATATCAGGGAAGGTAATATCGATGTCTTTTCTTTTCTACCATCGGCTTTTGTAGATGGAATCAATGTGATTGCGATCGAACTTCATAACGGCAGCTCCGCGAGCTCGGATATGGGTATGGACTTGCAGTTGGATGTGACTACTCTCAACACACTAGGCGACGCAGTGACCATCAATGGCCCTACGACGGTTCGGACTAGAAGTTTCGATGGAAGCGATTGGAGTGCTCTGAACGAAGCGACCTTTGTGACTGATCTCCCGGCATCTGCGGGTAATCTTGTTATCTCCGAAATTTTCTATCATCCGGCAGGGGATTCGGAGGTCACGGAATACATCGAGTTAGTGAACATTGCTGGCGAGTCTATCAATCTTGCGGGTGTGGTTTTCACTGGGGGCATTTCTTTTAGCTTTTCCAATAATACCATCCTTGAAGCTGGCGAACGGCTCCTTCTTGTGGCGGATCTGGATGGCTTCAAGGCTGCCTTTGGCGATGATCTTCCGGTTGTTGGTTCTTACACTGGCAGGTTAGATAATGGTGGGGAAAGTCTCTCGCTAGATGCAGCGGATGGGACGCCGATTTTAAACTTTAGATATAATGATCGAGCTCCCTGGCCACTCCTTGCGGATGGGAATGGCTATTCATTGACTTTAATATCACCTTCTTCGAATCCAGATTTGAGCGATGCGGTGAACTGGAGGGCGAGTGCTAATCTCGGAGGAAGCCCGGGGAGATCTGACACCCTTCCTTTTGAAGGCTCAACCGCCGCCGAGCTTTTCGAATATGCCCTTGATGATCCAATGAATGGTATTTCAGGTTCGTTTCTAAACCTTGAGAATAACGGGAGCGTTGATGATTATTTAGTAGTGACGGTGGCCGCAAGATTAGCGGCTGATGATGCTCAGTTCGTGATCGAATTCTCTCGAGATCTAGAAAATTGGGAAAGGGGAACTGCTTTGTATTTGGGATCTGAGGATCAACCTAATGGTATTTCGCTTCGCAGTTGGCGGGCTCCTGAACCGGTGTCATTCAATCAGCCAATGAAGTTTGCACGGTTGGTGTTGACCGCTCGGCCATAGTGGTCAGGCCGTCTCGAATCAAATTAGTGAAATTGGACTCCTTTTTCTTCTCTTAGATCACTGGAATTGGTATCACCTCTTTTTAATGAAAATAAATGGATTCTATTTGTTGATGTTATTCTTTTCTTCGCTCGTATGTCGGGCTGATTTGGTTGCTCATTGGACTTTTGATGAAGCTGCTGGAACCACAGCTGGTGATAGTTCTGCGAATAATCGTAACGGAACAATCGTAGGAGGCGCGATTTGGAATACTACCGATTTGCCGGCAATCCCTTCCGGATCTTCTGCCGCGTTGCAATTTGATGGGGTTGATGACCAAGTAGATATTGTCGGATACAAAGGAATTTCTGGAACAGGAGATCGAACCATTTCTGCTTGGATTCGGAGTGGGACCAATAGTACGCTGCTTAACAAAGGAATCGTCTCGTGGGGCACAAATCTTAATACGCAAAAATGGACTTTCCGGGTTCAAACTCAAAATGGAACTCCGGGTGCTATTCGGATCGAAGCCAACGGCGGCTTTTTTGTCGGCAATACCGTTGTTACGGACGCGGAATGGCACCATGTCGCAGTGACGTGGGCTAACGATGGAACTCCTGACGTGCTTGATGCCAAGCTCTACGTTGATGGAGTTTTGGATGCCGAGTTTGGCAATGTGGATACTCCACCGAGCTCCAGTCAAAGTGTTGCTATTAACACTGCCTCAATTGCCGACGTCCGTATTGGTGATAACTTTCAAACGACACACAACTGGGAAGGTGGGATTGATGATGTCCGTATTTATGATGAGGCCCTAGATGCAAATGCGATTGCGGCACTCGCAATCGGCACTCCAATCGTTGCCGATTTCGCAGCCTCCGAAGAAGTGGTAGCTGGTGGTTCACCGGTTGAGCTGAGTTGGTCGAGTGATCCGGGAAACGATGCTTTGGCAATCGATAGCGGGGTTGGTGACGTTTCAGGACTGAGCATGATTACGGTTAACCCAACTGTGACGACAACTTACACAATCACGGGGAACCGCGGAGGCGATACTCTCCAGCGCGAGGTTACCGTGTTGGTAGATAGCGCGCCTCTTTTGAATTCGTTTACCAATGCTGGTTCCGAAACAATTCTCGCTGGACAGTCGACTATTGTCCGCTGGGATGCCTTTGGCGAAGTAAGTCTTAGCATTAACGGGACTGATGTGACTGGGCAAGAGGTCATCGATTTGTCTCCGACCGAAACTACGACTTTCACTCTTACCGCAACCAATCCATTTGGCACGACAACTAAGGAGCTGACGGTGACGGTTCTCGATGGGAGTGTACCTGACCTTGGATGGGAGGCCGCCAGTCTCCCGGATGGAAATCTGGGCCAGTGGGATCCGGCGATCAATGCCACGGGGAATAATGGGATTACCTTTGTCAATAATACTGGTGGAGAAGTTCAAAGCGGAACGAGTAATTTCACCGGGGTTACCTCGTGGGTGAATAGTCCAGGCTATAATTTGTCCTCCAACCCTGCCGACTCCTGGCAGGACGGTCTTGGTGATCTCGCCACCAAAGCAGATGTATCGTGGGAGATAGTTGTTCGCCCAGGTGATTTTAGTGGAACCCATACCCTCTTTAATACGGGTGGTAATGGTGATGGAACTGCGTTCGTCCTCACCGATAGCACTCTCGACTTTCGGTTCCAGACTGCCAATACAGACCAGGGCCGCATCATCATTTCCACTGATC
>JAKMEV010000025.1:0-3245 GCA_022425785.1 Akkermansiaceae bacterium
GCATACGCTATTTCTGCCTGTCTCGTTGGCTAGGATATGTGTATAAGTGACAGGTCACTAGAAATATTGATCCGCTCCGCTTCTCGACGTAGAACTCCCCCGTGCTTTTTGATAATCGTATTGCCCAGCTTCGTGAAGATCTAGAACGCCACAACCGGCTCTATTATCAAGAGGCCACACCGGAGATTTCCGATGCGGAATACGACAAGCTCTTCCGCGAACTTGAGGACCTCGAAAAGTCTCATCCCGATCTCTACGATCCCAACTCTCCCACCCAGCGCGTTGGCGGGGCTCCGCTCGATGCCTTTGAGCAAAGAGAGCACCTCCTGCCGATGCTCTCGATCGATGATCTCTTCGCGGAAGAAGAGGTCGCAGACTTTCACAAACGTCTGCACAAAGGCTTGGGCGCGGCTCCCATTCCACTTACCGTAGAACCGAAAATCGATGGGGTTGCCTGCTCGCTGGTTTACCGCAGTGGCTCGCTGGACTATGCCGTCACGCGTGGCGACGGCACCCGGGGTGATGACATCACCGCCAATGTGCGCACCATCCGCGCAGTTCCTTTGTCGCTTCCGAAGAACAAAGCACCCGCCTTGCTTGAAGTCCGCGGCGAGATCTTCATCCCCTCGCAAGGATTTGCTAAGTTGAACGAACAACGGGCTGAGGAAGGACTCGCCACCTTTGCCAACCCTCGTAACGCCACCGCCGGAACCCTCAAGTCGCTCGATTCAAAAAAAGTCGCCGAGCGTCCTCTTTCTTTCATCGCCCACGGGCTTGGCGCCAACGAAGGGGCTGATCTCAATTCCGAAGAGGACTTTCGAGCCCTCCTCAAGGAGTTCGATTTCCCGCTCAATCTCCCCGTCTGGCATGTCGATTCTCTCAACGCCCTCCTTGGTGCGATTCGTGAACTCGACACCGCCCGTCATGAACTGGCCTACGGAACCGATGGCGCGGTGGTCAAGGTCATCGACTTCGCCCAGCGCGAGACTCTCGGATTCACCTCGCGCGCCCCACGTTGGGCGGCCGCCTTCAAATACCCTCCCGAACAGAAGGAAACGCTCCTCAAAGAGATCACGATCCAGGTTGGCCGCACCGGTGTCCTTACGCCGGTCGCAGAACTCGCGCCCGTCTTCATCTCAGGCACTACCGTCTCCCGAGCCACACTCCACAACCAAGAAGAAATCGAGCGTAAAGATATCCGCCTTGGTGACACCGTGATCGTGGAAAAGGCCGGCGAAATCATTCCCTCCATCGTGCAGGTGGTGACCGAAAAACGCCAACCCACCGCCGAACCCTACCATCTCCCCACCGTTCTCGACCACCAATGCCCGTCCTGTTATGGCCCGATCGAACAACAGTCCGGCTTCGTGGCTTGGCGTTGCGCCAACTTCGAATGCCCGGCCCAGGCCGTGACGCGCATCATCCACTTCGCGCAGCGCAAGGGACTCGATCTCGACGGCCTCGGGGAATCGGTCGCGATCAAGCTCGTCGAAACCGGGCTCGCCCCTTCCCCGCTCGAACTCTTCACACTCACCGTCGATGACCTCGCCAACCTCATGCTCGACCCCGCCAAGTCATCCGACGGTTTGACAGTGTCCAAAGAACGACGCTTCGGAGAAAAACGCGCCGAAACTCTTCTCAATTCTCTTAAGCGGGCAAAGGAAAAGATGCCTTTGCATCGCTGGCTCTTTGCGATGGGTATTTCCCAAATCGGAGAATCCGGAGCACGTGAACTGGCCCGGCTTCACCAAAAACTCAGCGACTTGGCAGGGTCGCAAATCGTCTCCGACCTCGCCGATCTTCCAGACTTTGAGGAGCTCCAAAATCCAAACGCAAAAAGGAAAACCACCCTCAACTCAAACAATACCAGATCGACGACAACCTCGGTCCGGTAGCCGCTCAGAATATTCGCTCTTTCTTTTCTTCGGAGGCCGGCCGAATAGTGCTCCAGCGACTCGACGAACTCGGCATTAACCCCAAGTCTGACAATTTTGCTCCTGATCCATCAGCAGCAGAGGGCCTTCCGCTCGCTGGGAAGACTTTCGTCGTCACCGGCTCACTTTCCGCACCACGCCCCGAATTCAAAAAGATCATCGAAACCCACGGCGGAAAAGTCAGTGGCTCGATATCCGCAAAAACCGACTACCTCCTCGCTGGTGAAGGCGGAGGCTCCAAACGAACCAAAGCAGAAAGCTTGCAGGTCCCCATCCTTAATGAAGAAGACCTGCAGAATTTACTTGGCGAAGCTTAGAACTCCATCTGCGACAAAGACCGTGATCTCATCACCACTGGCAAAGCGTCCGCCCAGTAACGCTATGCTCAGTAAATCGAGAAGACTGCTCTGAATTGCCCGCTTGAGCGGACGCATCATCATGGTTATTTCTACAAATTCCCACGATGCGACCACCACTAGTAATTCAAAGCTCCTAGACAAAAGAGAGCTCAGTCCCGATTCCAGTCACTGGCTAATTTTCCTGGTGGGCGAAAGTGTATTTATTCTTCCAACCTATCGAAGGGGTCGCGGGGCATTCCGCATCGGGGCGCCCTATTTTGAATATCCAGCCCACCACCGATTGGCGACCTCTTTGGTCATCACTCCGTCAGCTGCGATCAGGCGGAATTTCCAGGTGACGGTATCGCCGGCTCCGATCGCAAAGGCATATTCCTGCGTCGCCGCGATATTGAGGAACATCTTCCCGTTATCCCAAGTTCTTAGACGATGAGGAGCATCATGGTTCTTGGGATGACCTAAGATGAGGAGAGTCCCCCTGCCGGTCTCGATATCACCATAGGTCATGCACCAATTGGCACGGGTAGCGTGACTGTCCGCGCGGGTCTTGTCTTCGGAAGTCAAATATTCACTATTGCCTCTATTCCAATTAAGAGGACCACGATAAGCCAAGGGGCCGCCGTAGCGGTAAGCGGGTAACTCCAGTTTTACTCCAGAAACGTTCGTTTGCGTCAGAACGTAGTCGATGACATTGGCGTCGTTTTCAAAGGATGCGCTGACTTGCAAGATCTCCTTCAAGACGACGGTCTCAACTTTATCCTCACCTTTGTAAGCAAGCTGTTCTTGCTCGACGGCGAAACCGTTTCCGGTCTTCTCCAAAACCCTCACGAATCGCACACGCCCGGTCTTCTTTTTGAGATTCCAAAAATCAGGCTGATCCAAGCCGTGAATCGTTTTCACCCAAGCGTGCCAAACTCCAATGTGATGATAATGATCATCCGGATGAACTCCGGTA
>JAKMEV010000032.1:0-2005 GCA_022425785.1 Akkermansiaceae bacterium
TTCGGGGACTTCCTTCTTATTAATGTAAATCTGAATGCGGCCATGGGCGTCGCCGAGAGTGGCGAAGACCGATTTGCCCATGTCACGGATGGCGAGGAGGCGACCGGCGATGGTCACTGGTTTGTCATCAGAGAATTCGGCTTTGAGTTCGCCGGGGGTGGTGGTGACTTCGAATTTGGCGCCGTAAGGGTCGATGCCTAATTCCTTCAACTTGCCGAGCTTTTCGCGTCTGACCGCAATGAGTTCCTCGGATGTGGATTGTGGAGACGGGTTTTCGTCGCTCATTTCGGGCGGGACTTTAGGGCTCCGGAGCTGCTTGAACAGGTTAATTCCGTGCATCTGAACAAGCTTCTAGTAAAAAAATGAAATGTTTCATTTTTTTACTAGACGGAATCGGAAATCCAGCTGATCATATGTTTAGTAGTAATTCATATCATTTGGGGGGAAGGCGGCCTTGTTTGATTTTTCAGTAAGTCGACAGGGCCGCTGTATTTTTGGTCATGAGGAAACGTTTTCGCGATTGAGGATGAGTTCTGGATGGTGAGTTACTACTCAAAATCAAAGGCTTAGGCGGAACCCCGGTAAAAAATTGAAATTCCTCCGTTTTCCACTAGCCAAAGGCAAAAAGTGGGTCAGATTTTCCCAAGGGCACTTTTCAGACCATTTGGGGGGGACAGCAGCCCTGTTCGATTTTTTAGGAAATCGGCGGGGCTGCTGCATTTTGTAAGGGTGTCATTTTTTTCGAGAGTGTGTTTGAGGCGTGAATTTGTAAGGAATCACCCGTGAACGAAAAGGACACAGTGGAGAGGTTGCGGGAAGCCATTCATCAGGCGAGAGCCCGGGTGTATCGAGTGGGAAAAAGGACTCCCCTAGAGCAGTTGCCGCTGGAGGGGCTTCCAAAGCAGGTCTGGGTAAAGCGGGAAGACCTTGGGCCGGTAAAGGCCTATAAGTGGCGTGGGGCATTTAATGCCATGGCTTGTCTATCAGAAGAAGAACGTAAAGGGGGAGTCGTGGCAGCCTCGGCGGGAAATCACGCTCAGGGAATTGCCATCGGGGCTAGGGAGTTGGAATGTCATGCGACGATTTTCATGCCTGAACCCACGCCCTTGGTGAAGCGCAAGGCAGTGATGGCTCACGGAGGAGAGAGTGTTACGATTGAATTGATTGGGGATAGTTTTTCGGAAGCGCAGGATGCGGCTCTGGCCTATGCGGGAGAGACCGGGGCGGTGTTCATTCCTCCTTATGACTCCATTGAGGTGATGGCAGGACAGGGGACCTTGGCGGACGAAATTTTTTCATCGGGTGAGGGACCGTTTGACCGGGTGTATGTTGCGATCGGAGGAGGAGGGCTTGCAGCAGCAGTTGCGACTTGGCTGAAGAGTTATTGGCCGGAAGTGAAAGTCATCGGGGTTGAGGGGGTGGATCAGGCCTCGATGTCGGCGGCTTTTGAAAATGGTGGGCCCACCGCCCTCGAGTATGTCGATATTTTTTGTGATGGGACGGCGGTGACCAAAGTCGGGAAGTTGACGTACGAGATTTGCCGTCGTCAGCTTGACGAGATGATCACGGTGACTAATCAGGAAGTTTCGGCGGCGATAAAATTGCATTGGGATGGCTTGAGGGTGATTCCGGAACCCAGCGGCGCGATGAGCCTGGCTGGTTATCTTCAACAACAAAGAGAGGGTTTGGTGGCCGCAGAAGAGAAAGTTCTTACTATTCTCTGTGGTGCGAATATGGATTTTGCCAAGTTGAGTGATATTTCCCGGCAGGCGGGAGTCAACCCCCGGCAGGATCGAAGCTGGCGATTCACGATACCGGAGGAGAATGGTTCTTTGGTAAAGCTTCTTACAGATCTCCCGGGTGGCGTCTCTATCACCGATCTCCAATATGGGCGAAGTGCCCGGGACCCGCAGCTCCCTGTGTTGACCTTGGCGGTGCCGGAAGATGAGGAAGCGGAATTTGGGGAGTGGTTGTCCGAGCAGCAGGCCCAGGCGGTGGATGTCAC